>CALGPD010000323.1 GCA_937960625.1 uncultured Spirochaetia bacterium
TTTTCTCTTTGTATAATGCCATGTAGTTAAATCAGTAATCATCTTCTCTTGGTCAGAAAATATGTTGCAAAGATTTTCCGCGAATTCTCTATCCGAATCTGTCATTGTATGAAAAAAACTTTTTGCTATAAGTTCCTGCTCTGTATAACCCATCTTTCTTAAAATATCACCTGAAATATAAGTATAATTCCAGTTTAAGTCTGTTTCCCAAACCCAATCAGCAATACCATGCAGAATATTTTTAAAACGCTCCTTGCTTTTGCGTATTTCAATTAAATTCTTACGCCTTTCTATAGCATATCGTATTGAACGCTCAAGCAAATTTAAATTAAACTCACCTTTAACAAGATAATCATCAGCTCCGTTTTTTATAGCATCATACGCTGTACTCATATCATTATTAGCAGTTAAAATTACAACAGGTAAATTTTTATCTTCTTTGCGTATCTTTAACAAAGTATCGAGGCCTGTGCTATCCGGCAAGTTTAAATCAAGTACTAAAACATCAAAATTATTTAGATTAATAAACCTGATTCCATATTTTAAATTATCAATAATTGATAAATTAATATCAGCACCGCTTTTATTTAGAATCTTTTCTATTAATACAACAATATCTTTATCATCTTCAATAAGTAATAGTTCAATTTTTTGATTAATCATTTGCTTATATTTGACTCCGAATTTATTCTAAACCATTTATAATAAACGGTCAAACAAAATAATTGTTCTAATTTAATTTATAAATATGGTTATTAATAATATTAATGAAATCACTAACTTTTATTGGTTTGGAAATATAATCTGTAAAACCTAATTGAAGGTATTTTTCTTTATCACTTTGCATCGCATAAGCTGTTAGGGCAATAACCGGAATTTCTTTATCAAACTCGCGTATTTTTAATAGACATTCTACACCGTCTAAATGAGGCATCTGAATATCAAGTATGATTAAATCGTAGACTCTATTACTATAATAATGTTCAAATAAATCTCTGCCGTTGTTAAAACCTACAGCGTTAATGTTTTCATCTTCTGAAAAAAGTTCATGCAAGAATTGAAAAGAGTATGTATCATCATCAGCAAATAAGACATTGAAAGAATTTTGTTCATTTATACTCATTACTGTTTTATCACTGCTTATATTCTTTACCTTTTCCATATCAACAATTGGAAGAAAAAAATAAAACCTGCTTCCTTTTCCGGGTTCACTTTCTAATCCGATTTCTCCGTCTAAAGCGGCAACGAGTTTCTTGCAAATCGCAAGCCCTAATCCGGTTCCTCCGAAATTTCTATTATGAACGTGTTCACCTTGCTGGAACATTTCAAAAATAACATGAAAATTTTTCTCTTCAATTCCGATACCGGTATCTATAACTTCAAACAAATATTTATCATTAGCTTCATTTAAACGGACCATAATATCTCCGTTATAAGTAAACTTTACTGCATTTCCAATTAAGTTAAACAGCAATTGCCTTATTCTCGATGGAGCGGATTTAACTTTCGATATTCCATTTAATTCTGTAATAAAGTTAATATTTTTTTCAGCAATTTGGTCTTCAAGCAAAACGTAGATATCATCAACCATTGCATTGATATTAAACGCTGCATATTCAATACTAACTCCTCCTGCTTCTAAAACAGATATTTCAAGTAAATCGCTTAAAACGTCTAATAAACGATTGCCAGCGCGGTAAATTCTTCGCGCAAATTGTTTTTGTTTTAAGTTCAAATCATGTTCCATTAATAAAAGCTGACTGAAACCAAGCATTCCTGTTAAAGGAGTACGGAGTTCGTGTGACATAATAGCTAAAAACTCAGATTTAAGCCTGTTAGCTTCCTCAGCGCTATTCAAAGCAGATTCTAATTTTAAATTTGCCTGTTTAAGCTGTTTTTGAGATTGTTCAAGTTGTATATTCGTTTTTGAGGTTTCTTTATATAATATTTCAAGGTCTTTTCTAGCCTGCGTTTCACTCTTTGCAAGAATTTCCAAACGCTCTATAAGTTTTTCCCTATCCTGTTGTGCATTTTCTCTTTCAGTTATGTCTTTAATAAAAGATAAAATCATCTTTTCGCCGTTAAAATTAACCACACTGTTTGAAATAATAATTTTAATTAAACTGCGGTTTTTACGAACAAGTTCTGTTCCAAATTCGCTGCTTGTTTCTTTTCCTACAGACTTTAACTTAAACCACTGGCCTACTTTATCTTTACCATGATGTGTGTTTGCAAAGCATTCAAGTATTGAATCAAATTCATAAATCTCATCTTTAGTATAACCTAATAAAACTGCTCCGGCTTTATTAACATATGTGCATTTATACGTTTTAATATCTAGAAAGAATATTCCGTCATAGGCTGCTTCAACGACTTCTTTAAATAATTTTTCAGACTCCTGCTTTGCAATTTCTGCTTTTTTCCGCTCAGTAATATCTGTAATTATGCCTACGAACCTTACGGGGTCATTATTAGAATCTCTTTCAACAACTCTGCCCATTGAATGAACCCAGATTAATCCGTTGCTTTTTGTTCTAATCCTGTATTCAACCTCAATAACCTTATTTCTTTTTGAAAAGTGGTCTTCAACCGCATTAATAAACTTTCTTTTATCATCTTTATACGTTAATTCTATCAAACCTAAAGCAGTAAGTTTATCTCGTTCAGGATGCAGACCAAGAATCTCATAAAACCTGTCACTTAAAAATAGTTCCCCGTTAACAATATTCATATCCCAGATACCGCTTCTGGTAGATTCTAAAGCAAGCAGCAGTCTTTCTTCACTTTCTATTAAATTTTGCGCATTGGATGTCTGTCTTATAATATTTTTTAACGTTGCCTTGTCTTTAGTATCAACATTGAGAAGATATAGTTTTTTATTTTTATTTATTAATTTGAATGAAAGAAAAATTACAAAGATGATTAAAATAAGTATAACAAATAATAATGCCAAAAGTACAATATTTCCAGAACTACTTATATTGTTTTTTACACCGGCAAAACAAGTAATTTTGCTAAAAAGAATAGAAATGAATACAAATATTATAATTTTAAATTTATGTATAGTCAAAAAAATTTTTCCTGCTATTAGTTCACCAAAAGTATAACATAAAAATATTAAATTAAAATTAAAAAAATAAAAATTAATACTTTCATATAAAATTTAAATTATCACATAATTTAATTGACATCAAAAAAATCAATGTTAAAATATTAAATAACGAAAAATAATCCGGGGGTTTTATGTTAAAAAAAACTTTTATTTGCATATTAATTTTTGCATTATTTGTACCGGCTAATTCAGGAATCGGCATCCATTTAAAATACAAATTCAAACCCGGGATGCGATATAAAATTATTACAAAAACCAACTGGATAATTAAAAAATCCCCTATTACAGCTGCAGAAAAGAAAGTTTATTGGAGAATTACTGCAAATGCCAGATACGTTAACGTATTCAGAAACTATAAAAAAGCAAAAATTAATTTTTATATTTCCAGCAATATATTCAAACTTAATAATAGACGGTTTAGATACAACATTCCGGGAAAAAACGTAACTTTTACAATGAGTAGTCAGGGGGTTACGGATTTATCAAAATACTCCGGAACATTTGCAAGGAGTTTTTTCTACTTAACTTTTCCTAAAGAGCTAATAGCACCCGGAAGGGATTCATGGGATAACTATTATTATTTCTATGGGAATAAAGGAAATATTAGAATTAAACTTACTGCCAAACTTGAAAAATTAATCCGTTATAGAGGTAGAAGTACAGCTGTAATTACAATGACTGGCAACGGAAAAATTGGCGGCTATTTGAATAAATACGGCAAACCATACATAAATATTAAAAACACGGTTTATTTTGATTATATTAACGGACGAATGATTTTAAGTAAAACAGCTGGAAATATAAAAATTGAACGGAACGGAAACGTAATCCCTTATTCAACTTTTATTTCTACAACAATAATTAGATAATACTTTTATTATTTCTTCGAAAATACAACCGGGTTTTTACCAATTCCAAGCAAGAAAAGCTTTGATTTAGTTATTTTTAAAATTATATAATATCCTTCCTGATGGTAACCTCCGCCGCTTATCCTTAGGATATTGCCGTATATTGACCATGAACCTTGATAAATACTTTTCTTTTCTCCGGGCCTAAAAACAGTTTTACTAAACCTTTTATCATAACCTGATTTATAAAACCTAAATATTACTTTTGTGCGCTTATAACCCAACATCCACTTTCCAACAATATCTTTTCTATATTTTGTTGTTCTAGTATTTTTAGGTTGAGCAAATGTTGCAAGAAATCTTTTAAACACAAGGTTATGTTTCCGCCCAATTATTTTTAATTTTAACATTTTACGCGTTATCTTAAAAACGCGATATTTAACCGTTTTAGATACTCCGTTATTTCTTACATCAGTTGTTAGAATATTTCCTTTTAAATACCATTTACCTTTTTTTATAACAGGAGGTAATGCACGGGATACGCGCCTTCTATGTCTATAACGGGAACGATTGTACTTTCTAATTATGCGTATTTCAAAACCGCCCTGGTTTCCAAAGTACATAACGAGTCTTAATCTTTTGGTATGCCAAGTTCCCACAATAGCGTTTTTATTTAAATCGAGTTTTAATGCAAATAATTGAATTGGAAATAACAAGCAGAATAACATAAAATATATTTTTCTCTTCAATTTATTCTCTCCGGAATATGTTATTATATTATAAAACTATATCATTAAAATAATTAATAATAGCAAATAGTCAATTTTATTCAAACTAAATCCATTTATAATTATTTTTCTAACTTAAATTTATTTTTTAAAGTATTATACTAAATTATGTATTATAATTTTTATCAGCTTAGAACATCAAATAAAAATTATAGGAGGGTTTGATTGAAATTAAAAAAAATTTTTCTAGTAATCTGTTTATTAAGTTTTATTGTTCTGCTAAATGCGACAACGATTGTTACTGTAAAAGTAAAGTGTTCGGTGTGCGGTAGAACTAGCAAACATACTGCTATGATGAGTTCAAATAGAAGGGGTTGGCCGGATTTGGATTTACGTCCCCCTGAAATGCTGCGCTCAACTATGGAGTGTTGGGTACAAAAATGCCCTAATTGCGGATATGCTAATACTTCGATAAAAAAACTTATAAAAAACGCCAAAAAAATTGTTTATAGTCCAAAATATAAAACTCTTTCTCAAAGTAAAAAGTATCCTTCTTTAGCAAATAAATTTCTATGTTCTGCTTTAATTAATTATAAAACAGGTAATTATAAAGCAGCTGCTAGTTTATATCTTCGGGCAGCATGGTCTTGCGATGATAATAAACAGGTACAGAATGCAATAACGTGTAGAAAAATGGCGATTAAACTTTTCTTCTTAGCAAAAAAGAATGGCATGGTAATTTCCAAACAAAAAGGAGTATTTGAAATTCTGATTATTGATTTGTTCAGAAGGACGAAACAATTTGCTCTTGCGCGAAAATATATCAAACAAGGCCTTGACATTAAAGGTATAGCCAGGATACCGAAAAAATGCTTGAAATATCAGCTAAAACTGGTTAATAAAAAAGATATACGTGCACATACGATAAAAGAAGCCTTAAATTAAAAGTATTAATAATATGACGATGAATTACATATATAAATATTGACAAATTGCATTTTCAACCTATATTATATTTTCACGATGTTATAATCCAATTTGGATAAAATTTCAGGTTTGTCTTCCGTTATAATTATTGTATCCTCAAGCCCTATTAGACCATATGGAGGGAAGAACAATTTCGGTTCAACGGCAACGCACATATTCTTTTCAAGCGGTTGCTTAACTCTTGGCGCGATAACAGGAAACTCATCAAGTTCAAGGCCCACTCCATGCCCGATAAAATTAACCCTGTCCTGTTTATATCCCATAAAATTATCTTCAAGGCCTTTATGCCTAACAAATTCAAGTACTTCGGAATATATATCTTCGGGTATACTGCCCGGTTTCATTAAATCAAAACACAACTCATATATCTCATACAAGGATTCAACATGCTTATCTAATATATCAGGGAGTTTGCCTATTACAAAAGTGCGCGTTGTATCTGTTTGGTAACCTTTATAATTACAAAGATAGTCAAATACTATGGCTTCATTTTTTTCAATTTTTTTATCCGATGCGCCAAGGCTAAAAGCTGCATGTATTCCCTGCCCTCCTAACGTAATATCAAGGGATGAAGGAATATTCCCAGTTATGCCGCTGTGAACATTGCCACAAAATACTTCGGTATTAAATCCCCGGACACGGGAAGGGCCTAAATGTCCTTCCTTTCTAAACAAATATTCCATTTCTTTTGCTAGTTCAAGCTCACTGATACCGGGTTTAATATAATCTTTTATAATAGTGAATACTTTATTTACTATTGCACCGCACTTTCTCATTAATGATAATTCATATTCGCTTTTAACCATTTTCACATTACGAATTATGGAAGAAATATCAACAATAGAACTTTTATCAAAAATTTTCTTATAACGGTTAAAAATACCCACAGGCAGCACATCGAATTCAAAACCTATTACTTTTGGATAATCAATTCCTAATTTAGAAAGTATATCCGGTATTTGTTTTACTGATTTTATCAAGGTTAAATCTAAGGGGCAGTCACTTTTAATTTTTTCATACGCATTTTTATAGAATACAATAATATCACTATTAGCAGGAAGATAAGCTGCTGCCGGCTGCATGGAGTTGGTTAAATATAATAAATCAATACTTTGTAGTATTAAAATGCCGTCAATGTTTTGCTCATTCAGTATTTTTTTTATTTTCAAGTGGCGGTTTTTAAGTTCATTTATCATTAAATACTCCGGTATATTTTCCCGTTTAATATAACTTGTTTTATGCTTATTGGCAATTTTAATTTTTGATTAGCAATGAGTAAAAATACTATAGGTAATTATTATACAGTTTTTATACTAAACTTTTCTTCTGATGATTTGGCTTTCTTTTTTAATTTAGCAATTTGAGATGAAATTTCTTCAAAAGCAATACTTTTCCTATCCCTAGTTAAATGCAGCAAAGCAACACTGGCGCCTAATAAAGGAAATTTCTTTTTACGGCCTGAACGGGATTTAGCAATTATATAACCGTTTTCCCTGTCCTCATCGCTAATAAAAGCGAGAATATCCTGAGCAAACTTTTTACAGATTTTAGTTATTGTTTTAACTGCCTTTTCCTCATCATATTCATGCAATCTTATACCCGCAAAAAAATCATCGCCGCCTACATGCCCGGAAAAAAAATCTCCACCTGCTTTTGCCCTTAGTAAATCGGCAAATAACAAAATTGCTCTATCACCAACGCGGAAACCGTATTTATCATTAAAAGGTTTAAAATTATCAAAATCAAAATAAGCGTAAATATAATCAAAATCTTCATCATAATAACTTTCTGTAAGATATTTACTTATAGAACTGTTCCCGGGTAATTTTGTCAGGGGATTTGCATCTCTTGCTTCAGATAAATTTTTCTCATGCAGCGCCTTAAGTAATGATTTTGCATTAAGCATTCCAATATATTTAGTATTTGCAGTTAATATAATCCCTTCGGTTTCCTCATCCATTGAATATATTTCAAGAATCTTCTCAATACTTTTATAAATCTCTGTGATTGGACATTTTGAAATAAAATTATTTACGGTTTTTCCAACTGTTTGATTCACAAGTATTTCTTTACCGAACTTTGAATAAACATATTTTTTTAAGTCTTTTTCACGGATTATACCAAGAGGCTCGCTTTCGCTATTTACAACGGGAAAATAAGTTATATTCTCGTTTGATTTAAACATTTCAAAAACATCAGACATGGAAGTACTGTTTGATATTATGGGAGGAACAAACTCAAGTTGTTCATGTATTAACCGGTGGTCTGAATTATCCGAGCTTTTACTCCTCTCGTTTAGCTTAACAACATTATCATATTGGAATTGAATCTTTTCAATATCAATTTCAGGCTGCTGAACAATATTACCCTGTATATAGTCAAACCCAATTTTATTACACATTAAAAAATCTTCAGTATTATCAACACATTCGGCAATTACAATACTTGAATAAAGCTGGGATAAATTAAGAAGTTCCATCGTAACAGTTCTTTTTTTATGGTCATGCGCGATATTGTTTATAAATTTCTCATGTATTTTAATAAAATCTGTTTGAAAATCATAAAGTAAATCAAAGCTAATTGCTCCAAGCCCGTAATCATCGACACAAATCCTTATATCATTTTTTCGATAATACTCCAGAGGCGAAAGGCCGTATTTATTCTCGTTAATATCGATAGATTTAACATCAAAAACAACGGAACTTTTTTCAAAGCCGTTGTTATTAAACTCAATATTTTCGCCCGGAACATTCCATATTCTTGAATCAACGTTTAGAAACAAACGTATTTTATCGTGGAAAGGGATACGGATAAATTTTGATACTGCTTTTTCACGCAGTAAGTTTTCAAGCTTGATAATATAATCATCATCAAATGCCTTATCAAAAATTTCGTTTATACTTTTAAAACCTGCATCTTTATAACCTCTTAATAAAGCTTCGACACCAATACAAACACCGGTATTAATATTTACAATAGGTTGAAAAGCATAATCTAATAGCTTTAAAGTTTTATTCCACTTTTTATCTATACTCATATTCTATTAAATCCCGGCAACATATCATGAAATATTCTTCTCAAGAGTAACCTTTAAACCGCAAATTTTATTATTTTCCATTATATTTTCAAAAACAACATTATCAAAACTATTTTTAACCTGAACAAGCCCAAGCCCGCCGGACAAATCACCGTCATCAAATTGCTGAAAAGTATTAAAATCAGAGTAATAATCAGATTTTAGCGTTTTTAACCCGGTTATAATTTCTTTATAACTATTATCTTCATCGAGTTTATTTTTAATTTTATATTCTTCCAGCATACCTAATACTTTGCTTATGTGTTTTCTGCCGTCCGTAAATTTAGTATGTTCTCTTACATCCATTCCGTGGCCCTGATCCAAAATTACTAGTTTTAAAAACTTTTCTTTAGAATCCAAAACCTTTAAACTTGCTGTAATCTTTATCTTTTTCTGCTCATCGTATTTGTTTCCATGAACAATTGCATTTCTAATTACTTCAGATACACTAAACTCAATTTTAAATAATTCATCGAAATCAATATCATACTGTTCAAGATAATTGATTACTCTTGCAACAATAACCTGTTCAAGATTTATATTTGAAGGAATTTCCCAGCAATATTCATTGCTGTTTTCATGGGTTTTAATATCATCTTCGTTAACGATATAAATTATATCCTTTTTGTTTATTAAGTTAATCAAAGCTTTTGCAATTTCAGGGTCGTAATAAACTCCGCTCCGGCTTTCAAATTCCTTTATTATCTTTTGTTTTTTTTCAATTACCTGAAACTCTCTTTTTTTTGTCAAATGAACAAAATCATCACAAATCCCGATTATCTTAGCGCCTATAACAATATCATCACCCTTAATTGAATGAGGGTAACCTTTTCCGTTAAAACGTTCATGGTGTTGTGAAATTATATCTATTATATCTTCAGTGTCAGGTAAATTCTTTATAATATCAATACTACGGTGAATATGAGCCTGCAAATAATTTTCTTCATCATCCGTTAATACTCTTTTACTGTAGTGAAGGCTTTCACCATAGCCCAACATGCCTAAATCATGAACCAATGAAGCAATCTCAATATTCCATATGTCTTTATAAGAAAGGCCTAATTCTCCTGCCAATAAAACCGAAAGGTTGGTAACCTGCCTAGTAAACTCGTATAATCGAGTTGAACTGTTTGCTATCATAGCATTAATAATTTGAATAGCATTATTAAAATTGCCGATGATAACTTTTTGCTTATCTTCAATTTTTTTAATCATATAATTAAAAGTATCACCCAGCAATTCAAGTTCATCATTACTATGAACACTTGCGCGTACGCTTAAATTGCCTTTTGATACAAGCCCCGACACCTCAACTAAATTGTTAATAGGCCCCGTGATACGTGAAGAAAACCTTGTTGATAATTTCAGGCTGATAATTATTCCAAGCGCAACCCCCACTATAATTAAAAAAACAGTTATCCAAAAATAAACCCGTTCTTTTATAGTATTAACCGCAATTATAATGCGGAGCGCATTTTTGCCTGAACCTGCTTTAAAAACCCTGGTTTCATGGCTGATACCGTTAATTCTGATAACAGGAGTTCTATCATGTTTAATTGCTACTATTAATTCGGTTTGAATATTCAAATATTCTTCTTTGTTGGATTGGATAGAATCACCGGTGATTCTATTTTTATAAAAAAAGATTACATGAGCATTATTCTGCTGTTTGATTATTTGGGCAAAATAATTATTAAATAAATAACCTGCGCTCGCTATTCCAATAAAACGGGATTTTTCGTTTTTTGAATAAATAGGCAAAACAGAAAGAACAGCAATCCCTTCAGGAGTTTCGGTTATTAAGCCGATTATTTTCTTTCTGGTATTGATGCCGTATTTAACATAATCAAGGCTAATGTCGTTTTTAATTAAAACTCCGGGTTTATGCCCTTTGCCTAAAGAATAACCTTTTGTATCGTGAACTGAAGTATATTGCACACCCAACTCTTTTTTATAAACCATGAGGGTTTGAATTATGTTATTAACCTGACGCAATTCGGCATTATCAACTATCTCTGGAGTCTCAGAAACGAGTTTTGCTATTGTATACGATGTTTTGATTTTACTTTTATAGTTGGCAATAATATTACGGCTGTGCAGGCTTGTATCCCGGCTGATATTGTAACGCATTTTATTAAATAGAAATATTAAAAGTACAATGAGGATAAACATAATCGGAAGCATAATATAGAAAATTAAAGTTTTAAGTTTCCCCTTAATAGTATTCTCATGAGGTATAATATTTTTAAGTTTAGATTTTATATCCATTTATTTATCTTTTCCAAAAATAAGAAATCATTTCTTCATTTTCCATTTCCGCTGCCATTTTTTTACTGTTTTAAGTGTAATCCTGATTATGTTATAAAAGCCGTTGCTTTTAACAACAAAGCCTTTGTAATAGTTAAGCTTAGTTACAAAATCACCTTTTGAAGTTTTAGTATTTGAATTAATTGTTAATAAGATGCCGCGTAATTTTCTTATTAATCCGGGTTTTGTGTCGGGTTTTACAGCAAACGCGTCCAAAGGAATTGGCGGGGATTTCAACAAAACATTTAATACTTTTCCGCTTTTATTTTTACGCGCATACTCAAGCGGTTTCTCCCATGTTGCTCCTGCATGAGCCTGGCCGGATAATACGGCTTTAACAACATTTGAATGATTTCCCATAAACAAAGTTGATTTGAAATATGTTTTCGGGTCTATACCCCATTTATTTATCATCAAGGAAACAGGAAAAACAAAACCTGAACCTGATGACCTTTCAACAAAAGCGAACAATTTATTTTTAAGCTGTCTGTAATCTTTTATTCCGCTTTGTTTTCTCGTTATAATGACACCGTGATAAAACGGCTTGCCTGTTTTTTTACTTACAACAGTGGCAACGTATTTTATTTTTGGATATTTATGTTTTGATTTAACATACAAAGTTGGAGAAACAATGGCAAAATCAACCTTGTTTTCGTTTAAAACTTTTCCGATTTCATCGTAATTTCTCGTTATAATTAACTTAACCGGTTTATCTAATTTTTCGCTTAAGTAATCTACAAAAGCCTTAAAGTTTTTTATAAGCCTTTTCCTGTTATCATGAGGGTTAACAGCAAGAGTATAATAATCACCACTATCAGTATTAACCTGCTTATTTTTTATGTCTTTAATAGTATTATTTTCATTAATTATATTGTCATTCTGCTTATCTTTAGAACACTGAACATTAAACATAAGAACGAAGATTAATACTGCATTTAATAATTTTAAAACTTTCATCTTATTCCCTGTAGAATTCATTTATATATTCTCTTTATATCATAAAATAAAAAAAAACACAACGCTTTTATATATTAATAATAATATTTTGTGAGTAAAGTGTATGTTAATATAATATTACAATATATAAAAAAATATACAGTTTATTTTGCGTTAGAATCTCCCTCACAATATACTTTTCATACTTTTCTTAAAATAAAATTAACTTTATTGAAATCAATACTAAATACGTTTTGTATAATATAAAGATTGAATAATAAATAAAAAGAACTAGTTACATGAAAGTAAACAGATACAGCATTTTAAACCAGCACATTAAAGAAAAAAACGAAAATCTTAAAAAAAAATACGCGGAAATCGCGGCACGTATTAATAAAAAATCAAATACTAAACTGCTTGCTGTTAAAAGGTTTCAGCATAAACGTTTCATTATACTCAACAACGAAACGTATTCATTAATAACAGCTGTTTTTATTTGCCTGTTAACTTTTATTTTTCTCTCAAACATGGTAATCAGCAATAATCCTAAACTAGCGCAAGTTAATAAAACCGTACAGGCAAAACTAAACCTTCTTTTCAATTCAAATCATTACCGCATTAACGCTATCATAAAACACAGTAAAGACAACGGGTTTCACCCTTTCTTAACATCCGCCATAATATTCATGGAAAGCTCAAACAAAGTTTTTGAAATCTCACGGGTAAACGCGCGAGGGTTAATGCAGGTCAGACGGGAAACCGGATATGATGCCGCGCGGTGGAAAGGTAAAAAACGCCTTGCTGATATAATAAGAAAATACCCCCAGATTTTATACGTTCCTCATATAAATATAGAACTTGCAACGTATTACATCAAACGTTACAAACGCATACTAAAACTGAACTGGCGTGCCGCGCTCCATGCTTACAACGTGGGCCCTACAGCATACCTAAGAGGCCAACGGCATTATTATTACGTAAACAGAATAATGACAATGTACAACGACTTTAAAAACCTCTCCATAGACAGGATAGCTAAAAAGTATTACTACTCGTTGATCTATATGTATAAAATTAAAGGAAAAATTTTAAATTAAAATTATGTAAGTTTAAAAAATTACAAATAAACCTAATGGGATTGCTTCACCGCGTTCGATGGTGATTATGCCCGGGTGCTCGTTTCGCTGTCACTGCTCCCACGGAAGAACCACGCTTATATCACAAGCCAACGTCTCTGCGAGGAACGAAAGTGACGAAGCAGTCTCGTTCCTAATAAACAAGCCGGGGAAATTTCCTACGCCTGATTCTTCGTAGCCTGTTCCGCTTCCCTTTTGGCTTTTCTAAACGCGCCTTTAAGCAGAATTATTAAAAGCCCAACGCCTATCCAAAATACAACGCGGATTCTTCTAAAAATCGCCATCAATGTTCCGAACACGGGATTTAAACCGCTGCCCGCGGATTGACACCGATCCCTTACAGAAACATTAAAACTTCCATAAAAAACGCGTTGACTTTGAACATAATAAATTATAAGATGGGATACTGGAGATAAAAAATGAAAAAAATAATTTTAGTTTTGAGTTTAGCGACAACGTTATTATTGTCATGTAAAGGAAAAAAGGCTTTTAATGATACTACCTCTTCCAGTCACAACAAAAAAGAAGAGAATGAAAATTTTAATGCTTCGTTAAGTTTAAATGAAAAAAAAGCTTTGGCAAGAAAGTTAAAAGATGATTTTAAAGCTCTTGAAAAGAAATATCACGGTAATTATTATTATTATGACTATCGGTATATTAGTTCATTCGGACCAAAATGGACATTTTATAGCATAGAATCAAAACCGGTAATTTTTGAATTTAAAAAATATTTTGGAAACACTAAATATAAAGTCATCTGGAATTGGGATGTTGACGGAGATGGTCATAAAGAATTTCTAGGTGTTGAAATAGTACAAGGTGTTAAC
>CALGPD010000324.1 GCA_937960625.1 uncultured Spirochaetia bacterium
GATTACTGGTAAAAACTACTATTAAATATAGTTAAAATCAACATGAAGTTTAAAAAAGCAGGCAACAAAATTATATTAATAATTAATTCTATTTATCAACATTTCGGTTTTTCCAATATTCTGGTTTTTTATTTAAATGCATTATGGCTAAAATATAGATTTCAATTCCATTGATTTTATATAACACAGCAAAAGGAAATTTTCTTACTAATTTGCGCCTTATACCATCTTCAATTAATACTCCTGAAAAAGGAAATCTTTCTACATCTATGATTGTGTTTTCTATATCATTTATAAAATCAAACCCCAACCCGGGTGATTTATCTTGATAGTATACAGCACTCTCAAACATTTCAGTTTTTGCTTCAGGATGAAATGAAACATTCATTTGCTTAATTTATTCCGTATTGAATTAAAAGCTTCTTCAGCGGGAATAACTTTTAGCTTTCCTTCCCTGATATCTTGATATCTTTGGGAGGCCAATTTAATCCAATCATTTTCACAAGAATCCATACTATTATCCAAAGTTGATAACAAATAATGGACTAATCTTGCTCTTTCATTTTCCGAAAGCGATAGAGCGTTTTTTTTTAGCTCGTCCAAATTCATATTTTTACCTGTAAAAATAAAACTCTATTTTTTAAATACTTTATTATATTGTAAATTAATTTATTAAAAATATCAATCTTTTAATACGTTACTTGTTTTTCCGTTAGTTTTATCTTTTTTAAGTCCGCGACAATAACCAAAGAGAACTTATTTCTGTGCAGATATTTTGCAGCCTGCTTTATATCACTAATGGTCAAGGAATTAATAATTTGCGCTTCCTTTTCCCAAAAATAAGGCTTTAAGCCATAAAGCTCCATTTCAATTAAAGTACCCACAAGCTGAGAAGGCGTTTCCCTTGTAAAAATAAGCGTTCCTGTAAGATATTTTTTTATATCCGCGAGTTCTTTTTCCGTGGGCCCGTTTTTAGCATAATCATCCAACACTTCATATACTTTTTTTATCGCGAACTTAATCTTTGATAACTTTGTTGAGAAATTAATATGAAAATACCCCGGCCTTTTGCGGCTAACGTAAAAATAAGAAACGATACCGTAAGTTAATCCGTATTTTTCCCGGATTATTCTTGTTAACCTGCTTCCGAAACCGCTTCCGCCTAAAATTGCGTTGTAAACTAAAAGTTTATAATACATGGGGTGGTTTCGCCCTACACTAACGTGCCCCATTCTCACATAGCCTTGAGAAGTGGGATAATTAATTATTTTAGTATCCTGTTTAATTTCCGGGATATTGTATTTTTTTTCAGCCGGCAGTTTTTTTGATTTCCATGTGCCGAAATATTTATCCATTAATTTTAATGCCTTTTCAAAAGTTATATCTCCGACCAGAAAAGCAACTGCATTGTTTGGAACAAAATAAGTCCTATGAAATTTATACAAATCCCCGCGTTTAAGGTTTATAATACTTTTAGCAGTGCCCTTAGGGTCCCTTGAATAAGGGTGCTTGCCGTAAATATATTCATAGAATTTCATTCTTACTGAAGTATGTATATTTTCCCGCTGCGCTTTAAGCATTGATAAAGTCCTCATTTTAAACCGGTTTAAAATCCCGTTGTCAAATCTAGGCAATCTTGCTATACGTGAGATTATCTTTAATACTCTTGCTGTAGATGATGAAAGCATAGACGCGCTTATCAGCATATTATCATATCCGGCATTAACGCCCACTGACGCGCCTAAAAAATCAAGTTTTGAAACCACACTCTGAGCAGACATATATTCGTTTCCATAAATTAAAGTGGATGCTAAAAGATTAGCTGTACCGGGTTTTTCTTCATTATATATTCCGCTTTTAAACATCAAACTGAAGGAAACGCGGGGCAGATATTTTCTATTAATAACGATAATTTTCAATCCGTTTTTCAAATATCCTTCTTTATATTTGAAACCTTTCGCCTTTGGCAATGATGAAAAAACAATAGTATTTAAAAATAACACCAATATTAAAACGTACTTTTTTCTCATTTTATTCTCCATTTTATTTAATAAATATTCACTGTTTGGTATTTAAATGAATTAAAAACCTTAATCATCTGCATTGTTTCTTTTATATCATGAGTTCTTACTATATTATATCCGTTAAGTAGGGCCATCATATTAACCAGAACACTCCCAAGCATACGGTCCTGTTTGGGGACATCGAGCATTGCTCCAATCAAAGATTTTCTTGAAGCTCCTATTAATAGAGGATACCCTAACTTTTTTAACCGCCGCGTTTCTGAAATCAGCCTTAAATTTAAATCCTGCTCTTTACCAAAACCTATTCCCGGGTCTAAAACTATATTTTCTGCCATGACGCCGGCATGAATATTCTCTTCTGCTGATTTCTCAAGAAAATCTATTACATCATCAACCTGATTACCGGACATAGGGTTCTCCTGCATACTACTCGGTTCGCCGTTCATATGCATAATAATAACCGGTACCTGATACTCTGCAAGTATTTCTTTCATGCCCGGCTTTCTTGTTCCATAGATATCATTAACAATGTCAGCGCCGTTTTCAAGGCATTTAAGAGCAACACCGGGCTTATAAGTATCTATGGAAACGGGGATTTCCGTCATATTTTTTACTATCTCTAGAACCGGTAATAAGCGTTTTAATTCCTGCGCTTCATTTACAGGATGTGCGCCAGGCCTCGAAGATTCTGCGCCAATATCGATAATATCAACACCGTGGGTTTGAAATTCTTCTATTCTTTTCTTTATACCGGTTTTAGAGTTGTAAACACCACCGTCAAAAAAAGAATCAGGCGAAATATTTAAAATAGCCATTAAAACGGGTTCATTATTTTTTATTTTATTCTGCCAATTCTGCATGTGTAAAAATTAAGCTTTTACTAAAAAAAATCAAACAATTGATAAAGATTTTAGGCTTTATTGACGATTTATAAAGTGAATCTAAAAAAAGGATGCAGATCATGAGTGAAAAAGAAAAGTTATTGATAAATGAAAAACTTGAAGAAGTTGCAAAAAAATTCGGTTTAAGAATAAAACTTACGGTAAAAAATGCTCAAAAACTCATTAATGCTAATTATAAAAAAGTACATGAAATAGAAATGAGTATTAATAAAAAATTAGCATTAATACAAAAAGCAGCGTAAAAAAAATCATTAAACTGGCTTATCCTTTATAACTCCTAGAGAATTACCAATTTATTATATATTTTTATTTTTTTATCTTATCCGGTTTAAGAATCCGCTATTTTATATTAGAATAATAAACATGAATACTAATATTTTTAAAGAAAAATGGCAGGAAATACTTAAAGCATCACGGGAAAACTATATTGAAACAATAACAACACTGACAAATAATCAAAAAGAAATTGAGCATATAATCAAAAAAGTCATAAAGGATTATAACAGTTTCACAAAAAAACAAATTGAAAAAACATTTGAATTTGTAAACAATTCGTTATTGAAAAGGGAAGAATATATTCTATTGTTTCAAAAAAATATATATCAAAGCCTGGAAATAATGCCTAATGTTGAAGACGTTATTTTTAGAAAACACTTTGATGAACTCTCAGGGCTTCTAAACTCTTTTTATTGCGATATTTTTGAAGTAAAATAATTAATACAGCAAAACATTTCAATAGACTATAAACTCTTCAAAAAGCATGCCAAAAAAAAATAATTTTGTTAATAAAAACTGATAATAATAAAGTTATTATGCCCCTATTGCCGAAAATATAATAAAGATTTAATTACATTTTTATTTTACAGGGAAGTAAAAAAAAATTGAAAAGGAATTCTTGGAAGTGATAATTAAACACGATATCACAGGCTTATTTCAGACCCGTCAGATGAAGATAAACGGCATGCAAATGGACAAAGTCCAGAACAAACTTGCCAGCGGTGTTAGAATTAATAACGCGGGAGATGATGCATCCGGCCTTGCTGTTTCTGAAAAAATGCGTTCACAAATAAGAGGTTTATCAAGAGCTAACTTAAATGCTCAGGATGGTATTTCATTCATAGAAACCACAGACGGCTTTCTTTCCGGCATATCTTCAATGCTTCAAAGATTACGTGAACTCGCTGTTCAGGCAGCAAACGGTGTATATACAAATGCGGATAGAGCTCAAATTCAGGTTGAAATTTCCGCGTTAGTGGATGAAATAGACCGCATAGCCAGCCACGCGCAATTTAACGGTTTAACAATTCTAACTGGAAAATTCTCTGATGCAATGGAAGGGGAAGAAATATACGGCAGCATGTGGTTTCACGTTGGAGCTAACATGGACCAAAGGGAACGCATTGTTATCGGCACAATAACGGCAAAAGCCATGGGAATAAAAAACAGTGAAGATAAAAGCCTAAGTGTTTCATCACTGGAAAATGCAAATAACGCTATCGGCGTAATAGACTCAGCGCTTACCGTATTAAATAAGCAGCGCGCTGACCTAGGAGCATATTACAACCGTTTATTTTATACCAGCAAAGGCTTGAGTATTAGCGCAGAAAATACTCAAAGTTCAGAATCAATTATCAGGGATGCTGATATGGCAAAACAAATGATTTCCTACGTTAAATACAGAATCCTTGACCAAACAAACATTGCAATTGCGCAAAAACATAAATTAGTTAAAACAGATGCCCTCCTATATCTCCTTTATAAAAGCTAATTTTTAATAAAACTTAAATTTGTTTTGTTTATAAATTTGACACTATGCAGGCTTTTCAAATATATTATATAATAGATTGAATGGAGTATCTTTTGTATTATAACAATCCTGATAACCGCAAAAATTTTTTTCAAAAAATTATAAATAAAATTTCCAGAATATTAACAACAATACGTAATTGGGGTCATATTAAATTATCCGTAATGCTTGTCCCTCACTCTGAAAAAAAAATATTTAATTTTCAAATATCAAATTTTACCATTATGTTTTCAATAATTCTATTATTCGGATTGATTACTACTTCAGTTTTTGCGATTAGAAGCCAGAAGGATACATCAAGAAAAAAAGACATACTTTTATCGGAAAATGTTACAATTTCAGAGAAACTTTATAATTTCATCAAGCTTACAAATTCCCTAAAGAAAAATGAAAAGAATTTAAAAGCACAGTTATTACTTCTAATTCATAATTCAGGCAGCACGCAAAAAAGTTTAAGCAAACTTGCATTTCCTGATACGACCCTAACAAGCCAAAAAAGTTTTATTAAGCATAAAAACGTAAAAATAGAAAGTATAGAAGAAATAAATAAGCTAAAAAGGTTAATAAAAAAAGTCTCATTATTTAACTACCGTTTAAAACAAATACAAACACAAATAAACGGATTTAAAAAAATAATGCGGCGTATACCTTCAATATGGCCAATATTCGGCGGCGTGGGAAGGTTTGCAAGCGGTTTTGGAATGCGCAGGGACCCTTTCACCGGGGCAGCGTCATTTCATACCGGCGTTGATATAGTAACAATGCCCGGGCACCCTGTTAGAGCGACTGCATCGGGTAAAGTAATCACAGCCACGTATAATCCCCAAAACGGCAATTATGTAGATATTCAGCATGATTTCGGTTATATGACAAACTATAGTCATTTACTTAGATTAAACGTCAAAGAAGGAGATTATGTTAAAAAGAATCAAATAATTGGTTTTGTAGGCACAACGGGACGGTCAACAGGATATCATCTTCATTATGAAGTTCGTGTAGGCTATACAGCCATTAACCCGGCTCAATTTTTATACTTAGATAAATTCCACAGATAAACAATTTTAAAGTCATTAAAAGCCTAAACACTTAATTTTTACTCCGGTGCCCGATATATAATTAAACCGGTTAATCTATCTGTTCTTATATTATGTTAACAAGAATGGAAAACAGACTTATTGACAATTTTAAATTTTCACATATAAATAGATGTAATTGATAAAATTTTTCTTTTATGGATTGACTTTTCTATAATATAAATTTTATAATTATAGTTGATAGTTCTCAAGGAGGAGTTCTATGTTTGCGACACGGATGTTTTCGCATTCAAATATTCGTTCAATGTTTACCTGGAATAATCATAATACAGGTCCATTAAGTAACCTAATGAAAGAATTAAATATTTTCTCTAAATCTTCATTACCGGTTAGTCTGAATAAACAAGTTCTTTTAATGGATTATAAGAAAAATTCTCAAATAAATAATTCTTTTGTGAAATATAATAGATTTTCATCCAACCTCTTAAACACAATATATTCTAATAATAAAACCGGAAGAAAACATACTGTGTACGGCAAAGGGAATTTCATAAACATTTTTGGATAAAATCCATTAGTTTGAATTTAGGAACTTTATTGGCCGGAGTGTAAATAATTTTTATTCTTTCAATGTATAATTAGAAAATCTATTAATAAACATATATACGCACCATTTATAAGGAAGAAAACACTAACAAAATTTCATTAACATTTTCTCAAACAAAACTTTATGTAATTTCTTATCCTTACTTTTTAAGTTAACATCCATATTATGAATCTCAGAAATTAATTCTGCCATTTTGGAGAAACCGAACTTAGAACACTGGGACAAATACTTATCAACTAAAAACGCAGGGCATTTTAATTGCCGCATAATTTCACCTTTGCCTGCATGGTTTCCGGATAAATAACGGGCTTGCCAGATATTTTTTAAATGTGAATGTATTCTATAAAGCATTCCTATTAAATCTTCCCCTATACTAATTAATTTTTCAAATTCAATTAAAGTTTGATACAAATCACGCGCAAACAGACTGTCCATAAAAGCAAAAAAGTTAGTATCCCCGCTTAGATGAGGATAAACATGCTCTAGAGTTAAACCCGGTGCCTTGGCTTCAGGAAAACTTGAAAAAAGACTTATAAATTCATCTACATCCCCGGCTGTATTAAAATTTTCAAGTATATATTGCTTTGCTTTTGGATGCAATATCACTCCAATTTGCTCAAGTTTTGAAATCAGACTTTTTGCCGGAGACTTTACACGCCCGAAAGTATATATTTTTATATATTCTTTACCTGTTACAGGGTTTAATTTTTTCAATAAATCTTTTGGATTACTGAATGAAACGAGAATCATATTATTCGGAGGGGAAGATTGATCAATATAAGCAACAAACTCTTTTAAATATTTTTCAAACGAATAAACTTTAATAAGCTTTTTATTTCCGAATAATGCTAATGTGTCTGTCAAAGCTAATATTTCATTAGCAGGCGTATCATCGGCAAAATAAAATTCTTTCTCATAATCTTGAGAAAAAGAATTTTCCAATTTGTTTATTTCACTTTTTACTAGCTTATCGTCTTCACCTATAAAAATATGGACAGAAATATTTTTCATAATTATGATAAATGAAAACCCCGGCAAAAAACCGGGGTATTAAATATAAATTTATGGCTTTATTCTACAATGGCAATAACATCATCTATTTTTACTATAAGATGTTCAGCGCCATCAATTTTTATCTGAGTACCGGCGTACTTGTCATAAATAACTCTATCATTAACTTTAACGTTAACGTCTTCGCTATCTCCAACAGCAATTACAAGACCTTCCTGGGTCTTTTCTTGTGCAGTTGCAGGAATGAAGATTCCGCCGGAAGTCTTTTCTTCTGCCATAAGAACCTTTAGTAAAACTCTATCACCGAGTGGTTTTACAGCCATTTAAGTCCTCCTTAAACTACTAAAGTGTAGCATTTAAGATAATACCCTTTAACAGTATAGTCAAATTCATATATAAAAACTTGACCTTCACAAATTAAAAAAGTAAGATTTTTCTATGAAAAATTTTATAGATAAAAGAATACAGGATATTAAAGAAAAATCTCTTTTCAGAGAACTAAAACAAATTAACTCTTCTCAGGATAGAGAAATAATTGTAAACAATAAAAAAATATTAAATTTCTCATCAAACAATTATCTTGGTTTGGCAACAAACAAACAAATTATTAAGGCAATAATCAAAGCAACGCAACAATGGGGTACAGGCGCAGGAGCCAGCAGGCTAATAAGCGGAAACCTTTCTTGTTATGAAGAGCTTGAAAATAGCATTGCAGGTTTTAAGTCAAGGCAAAGCGCTCTTGTCTATACAACTGGTTTCACAACTAATATTGGAATAATATCCGCTCTTGCAAAGGAAAACGATGCTATTATTATTGACAGATTAAACCATGCGTCAATTATTGACGGCACAAAACTTTCAAAAGCAAGAAGGTTTGTATACAAACATTGCGACATGAATTCCCTTGAAAAAACCTTAAAACGATGCGAAAAGTATAATAACAAATTCGTTATAACTGATACTGTTTTTTCCATGGACGGAGATGTTGCACCTCTTACTGAAATAGTTATGCTTTGTGAAAAGTATAACGCAAGTTTGATTGTAGATGAAGCGCATGCTTTTGGGGTTTTTGGCAAATCCGGACAGGGAATGATGAATGAATTAAATTTAACGGGTAAAGCTTTAATTGATATGGGAACATTCAGTAAAGCTGCTGCCGGGCTTGGCGGATATGTCTGTTGTGATAAGAATTTAAAAGAATTATTGGTAAATACTTCTCGCAGTTTAATATACACAACGGGCTTAACTCCTGGTATTATTTGCGGAAACATTAAAGCTATTGAAATAATAGAAAGAATGGATAAGGAACGTAAACACTTAAAATACATTTCAGGTTATCTCCGTAGATATTTACAATCACATGGCTTTAATACAGGAAACAGTAATACGCAAATTATCCCTGTAATAATCGGCGGAAATGATGAAACTTTAAAAATTCAATCAAAACTTTTCGATAAAGGCTTTTTTGTGCCTGCGGTTAGATTTCCCACAGTACCCAAAGGCAGTGCCATATTACGAATCAGCTTGATGTCGTCGCATAGTATTGAGGATATTGATAATCTGATATCTGAACTAAAAAACTTATAAAGGATGGACTATGAGTTGGATATTTTTATTTTTTGCCATAATATTTGAAGTTTGCGGCACAACTAGTATAAAATTATCACAAGGTTTTAAAAAACCTTTGTACATTGTATTAATATTTTTTTTCTACTTTTTAAGCTTTCTTTTCTTAAGTTTTTCTGTAAAAAAAATAGATTTAAGCATTGCCTATGCTATATGGTCAGGCGTAGGAACATTATTTATTACAATAATTTGTATAACTATATTAAAAGAGAAAGGTTCGGTATTAAAATTTATATCTATTGCTTTAATTATTATAGGAGTTGTTGGATTAAAATTATCAGGCAACACAAAATGAAAATCATGAAAACTTAATCATTGATAATACTTTATTAATATGATTATGAATATTTCGTGAGACATCTTTCATTGAATAAACAACCAGGAGTTCGAAAATCTTTTTATTTTTAATAAAATAATACTTTTTCACCACACTATAAGTTTCTTCATCAGAATTTCTAGATTCAGTGGGAATGTTTGTAAATATTGTCAATAACGAAGATACACCAAATATTTTTTCAGTACGCTGGATTGCCTCATATTTTTTAGCCTTCATTTCTTTTAGAAATTCCAACCTTATCCTGAGCATTTTATTGGTAATTTCCTTTATTGACTTTTTACTATAATTCCGAAGTAATTTTAAACTTACTAATACAATTTTATCTTTATAACCCAAAGAAGATATCTCCCCCGTGTTTGTAGATAATCCAAAAACCCAATCTTTTGGGCAAAAAACAGTAATACCATAGCGTTTTCTGTATTTTAAACGGGAATCTTTAAAAAATTTCATAGATGCAAAAATATTTTTTGAATAAAAAACCAATTTTTTTAATAATCCGGATATCTTATGCGTTTCGATTTCTTTTTTAGTAACAATATACGTAATGGTTAATTCATATAAAAAGCCATCTATTAGAAAAACTATTGTTACAATGGGATAAACATCTCTGAAATAGCCTTGCAGCAAATAAAAATATGTCTGACCAATATTACTGACGTAAATATTATCAAAATCGCATTTATCTCTTTTAGAAAAATAATCCCTGACAACAGTTTTCAAATTATATAATTTACGCCGGAATGGAAATCTTTTTAAATAACCGTTAATTCTTTTGTCTTCGGATGTAAATTTTATTTGAATATCTATTTCATCCTTTTGAGAAAGAAAATTCCAATTTTCAGGAATTTTAATAAGATAAGAATCTCCACTATGTACAAAAAAGGGTTTTATTTTCTTAAATTTAAAACTTGCTTTTTCAATAGATGTAGAACACGAAATTATAAATATAAAAAAAATAATGCTATAAATTTTTATCCGCATATTTAATAGCTTCCTGAATAATATTTTTCGTTGTTATATTTGCGCTAAAAGCTCCATACCCCATGATAATCCTATGCATTAATACGTTTTCTGCAATAAATTTAATGTGTTCGGTTGAAACTCCATTGTCACCGTGTAAAGCTGCTGCTGCTTTGGAGGCTAATACTAAATATTGGGATGCTCTTGGCCCTGCTCCATACCTTACAAATTCCTTGCTTATGTTTAAAAAGCCTGATTCAGGGCGGGTTGCTTTAACAATGTTTACAATATATTCAACGAGTTTTTCCGATATAGGAATTTTTTGGATAAAATTTTGAATATCTTTTAATTCATCTTTATTTATAACGGGATTTATATCTTCTACATCAAAAAACGTCGGTTTTAATGCAATTTGAATTTCTTCTTCGTGTTTTGGATAGGAAATTTCAATTGAAAAGAAAAACCTATCTAACTGCGCTTCAGGCAAAGGATACGTTCCTTCAAGCTCAATAGGGTTTTCCGTTGCAAGAACAAAAAACGGGTATTCCAGTTCATAAGTTTTTCCAAAAACCGTAACTTTATATTCCTGCATTGCCTGTAATAAAGCAGCTTGAGTTTTTGGAGGAGTCCGGTTAATTTCATCTGCCAAAATGATGTTAGAAAAAATAGGGCCTTTGATGAATTTAAATTCTTTTCCACCGTTTTTACTTTCTTCAATCAATTCACTTCCAATTATATCTGAAGGCATAAGATCCGGGGTAAACTGAATACGCTTAAAATCCACGCTTAATGCCCGGGCAAGAGACGAAACAATCAGAGTTTTCGCAAGCCCCGGCATACCGTGTAATATACAATGGCCTCTGGAAACTAAAGCAATGATAAATTTTTCTATTACATGTTTTTGGCCAATAATACACTTTGAAAGTTCATTAAATATATCTTGTTTAAACTTTGCAATCTGCTTTACAAAATCATTGCTGTCAGGAGTTTCCACGTCAGGCTCCTATTTATTTTTTCTTATGTCGATTTTTTCTAAGCTTCTTTTTTCTTTTATGAGTTCTCATTTTAGCTTTTCTTCTTTTTTTACCGCTAGGCATGAAAAACCACCTCTCAATATTTATTCTATACCCAAAATTAATGGACGAATATCAAATATAGTAAAAGTTATATTGAAATTCAAACAGAGAATTGATTCTTAAAAAAAATAACGTTTTCATTATATTTTTAAAACGAATTTTAACAAAAAATTAATTACTTCCTTAACAGTTTAATCTTATAATTTTTAGAGGACTAATTTTATTGAATAAAGATATAAAAAGATGAATAAAATAGACAATGCACTTTGCAAAAAGTACTATAATACTTTATTGGAAGAACTGGAATATATTACTAAATTAAATTATAAAATTCACATGGGTATGGATTTTATTGACCTTATAAATCAGGTATTATACTCACTTAGAAAAATTGTGCATTTTGACGGATGCAATTTTTCATTAATAGACGAAAACGGAAAGATGAAGCTTCACCCTATAAGGTTTGAAGAAATTACTGATAAACTTACTAGTAAAATTCCAAATGAAATCATTGAATATTTATTCACGCTTGAGTTTGATTATGAAACAAGCCCTATCTGGATTTGTAAGGTTGCAAGAGAAGATACTGAAATATATATTCCGGAAATAAAAAGCACTGAAGATTATCCTGAGGCTAAAATGTTATTGGAAACATTAGGAATTACTTCCATGTTCTATCTGCCAATTAAACTGGAAAACAGGATAATGGGAACTCTGGCTTTTAGCAATTACGGCGGAACAATGTATTTAGATGAATTTGAAAAAGATATAATAAGAAGACGCACTGTAATTATAGCAAGAGCAATTGAGAACTCACGAATATACAATCAAATAAAAAAACAAAACAATGAACTTGAAAAATATAGAAACAATATTGACAACGATTTAATACTTGCAAACAAGATTCAACAGAGTTTTGTTCCCATTAAATTACCCCAAATTGAAAATGTTATTATTTCTGCAAAATATATTCCTATGCATACTGTGGGTGGTGATTATTATGATTTCATAGAAATAGATAATCATTCATTTGGAGTATTAATTACTGATGTTTCAGGGCATGGTATTCAAGCAGCATTAATAACGGGTATGCTGAAAATGATTGTTGAAAGCGAAAAAGCAAAATCCATAGCACATGAGCCTGATAACTTTTTAAACTTTATTAACAATGCAGTAATAAATAAAATTGCCGGAAACTTTATAACAGCGATTTATGTATATTTTAATTTGAAAGTAAAAAAAATAAAGATTTGCTGTGCAGGCCATCAGCCTTTATATATAATAAACCAAAATTCAATTACAGGCATACACCCTAAAGGACGGATTCTAGGATTTAGTAGAAATATTGATTTTGAAACTATCGAAATGGATATTGAAAAAAACAGCAGATATTTCTTTTATACGGACGGGCTGGTTGAAACACTAAATGAAAAAGCACAGACTTTTGAAGAAAGCTTAATAGAAATCTTAAAAAATCATAATCAAGTAAACCCTGAGAATTTAAATTCCTTAATTATACAAAGGCTTAAAAAACACGCTACCGGTAAACAGCATTTTGATGATGATATTGCAATGGTAACAATTGACTGTTTCAGAACAAAAAAATAACTATTTAAAGTTTTTCAACTGCTTCAACTTTGCGCCAACGTCTTTCTCGCGCATCAATGCTTCACCAATTAAAACACCTCTTGCACCGGCATCAAAAACGCGTTTAACATCCTGAGCATGATTAATCCCTGATTCGCTAACAACGACTTTGTTTTCCGGTATTTTTTTTATTAAATCTTCAGTTGTTTTTAAATCCGTTTTAAACGTTTTTAAATTACGGTTATTTATTCCTATTAAGTGAGCATCAACGTTTAATGCTTTATTTAAATCCTGTTCATCGTGAATTTCCAATAAAACACCGAGATTAAACCTGCAAGCCGTATGATACAAACTTTTAAGCTTTTTTTCGTCCATTACCGCTGCAATGAGTAATATGGCATCAGCGCCGAATAAAACCGCCTCATATATTTGATAATCATCAATTATAAAGTCTTTACGCAGCAAAGGTACATCAACGTTTTCGCTAATATCAGATAAATATTTAAGTTTGCCTTTAAAAAATTTCTCATCAGTTAAAACCGAGATGGCGCCGGCGCCGTTTGCGGCATAAGCTTTGGCAATTTCAACGTGATTAAAGTTTTTACGGATTATCCCTTTGGAAGGTGACGCTTTTTTTACTTCGCAAATAAAGGCCATGTTTTCTTTAGTAAATGCTCTATAAAACGTATTGGATATTTCATGCTGATCGGCAAGCATTTCCGCTGTTTCTTCAAGAATTTCTTGAGGCTGGGATTTTTTCTTTTTCCCTATTTCTTTCTTTTTATGTTTAATGATTTTTTCTAATATATCCATTAAATTAATTTATCCGTTGTCTTTATTTTAGTCAAATATTAATACGAATACAGGACAATAAAATTTTCTTTGCTTTTCTAATAAAAACGTCTTTTTCATAAGTCAATTCACGTTTTTAGTTGATTATTATGTAA
>CALGPD010000325.1 GCA_937960625.1 uncultured Spirochaetia bacterium
GTTCATAAGAAACTCGGTGTTCTTTATTCTACTAAAAGTGTTAAATATAAAATAAGTGGAAAATATATAACGGTTTATCTTTATACGGTAAAAAGTAATTTGAAACAAAAAGTTGAATATTATAAAAACGTAAAACTGCATATTCCAAGAAACGGCAACGTGGTTTCATTTAAATTATATAAAAGAATTTCATACCGTAATGCACAATATCTTTATAAAAAATACGGAAACGGAAATTTTATTAAAAACAGACCAATGCCCGATTCAAATCGTAATGTTTTTTGCGAAATCGGTTATTATAAAAATAAAGTTACGGTGATAAAAATATATAAATTCCTAATGCAGCCAGCTAATACGGAAAAGTGCAGTATAGGTCTGGCGGAGAAAGTATTAATAAATGAACGCGGACTTTTAAAAAAGTACTGGAAAAATGACGGTGTATATAGTAGAATTTTAAAATTGAAATATTTTAAGAACAAGGCTTTTTCAATATCTGAAACCAAGTTTGATATTCATGCTCCTGCTGATTTTAGATTCAATAGAATTTATATCATCAAAGCCAGTGGCTATAAATATCTTATGGGATATTACTTTATAATAAATAAAATAATGAAAACGTATAAATTAACGGCAAAACTGCTTAAAGTTATAAATGGTCGAAATATTAAGAAATCAATTTTTAATTCTAATTCTTTAAAACGGGTTTATAGTAAAATTAAAAATAATTCCCGGTGTAATGATATTAAATATAAATTCAGCAAGAGCATTAATATTTATAAAGAATATTTAAATCTGCAAAAAATAATAAAGATTTTACTTTAACTGAATGTTTATTCTTAATAACTTTTAATTAGATTACGCTGTTTTTTTGTTTTAACTCAAATAGTTTATATCATCATTTGTGATAGTAAGCAAAATTGAAAGGTTAATCAGAAGAACTTAGGCTTCAATAAAACATAATATTTTATAAACACTCATTTTTTCCAAATTTAATTAATAACAGCATGAAATTGGAAAAAAATACTAATAAGCTTAAAAATTTATATGTTATAATTTTCCTAAAATATGCAATGAAATAAAATAAAAATAATATTTTAAAAAGAATTATACAAAATTACTAAAACCAATTTAATATTTTGTTATATTATATTAGAACGTAATATAACAGTGGGATTTAATGGACTTTAAAAGCAGATTATTAAGCCGTTTCGGAATTATTGTGGTAATAATACACATTGCAGTTGGTTTTGTGATTTTTATTTCAATTTCAAGCGGAAGCACTTTAACAAATGATAGAGTTTTAAAAAATGCTGCTGATTTAATACATTCATTAGCTAAAACAACTTATGAATTTAATCTTGAACGTGTTATTAATAATCTTGGAATTGCCTATTATTTTACAAAATCCGGTGTAAAAGTAAATGAAAATGAACTTATAGAATTTTCCGTTGAAAATCAGCTAACTCATAAAAAAGAAAGAATAAAAATACCTAAAATGTATATAAATAAGGCATTAATTTCCAATGATGTTAAAATGGTGGATAAAATCCAAAAACTCGTTGGTGGTACTGTTACTATTTTTCAGGTTTTCCCAAAAGGGTTATTACGGATTTCAACCAGCGTGAGAAAAAAGTCAGGGAAAAGAGCAATAGGAACGTATATACCTGCCAAATCGCAAGTATATAAAACCATTATGCAGGGGAAAACATACAAAGGCCGTGCATTCGTAGTTACAGACTGGTATATAACAGCGTATAAGCCGTTATTGGATGCTCAAGGCAAAATTATCGGAGCAATATATGTTGGTGTTAAGCAGACGAACCTTAATTCTTTTAAGAAAATAATTGAAAGCTTGAAAATAGGAAAATCAGGGTATCCGTATATTATTGATAGAAGAGGGGAGATAATTTTTCATCCGGAAATTAAAGGGAATATTTTAGCCCTAAAAGATATTCATGGAAAAAAATACATTAAAAAAATAATCAAATTAAAAAACGGCCGTTTATCATATTATTATAAATCCGGTGAAGACGGTGTTAACAGAGAAAAAATTGTATATTTTAGGTTTCTTAAAGAAATGAAATGGTATATAGTTGTTTCAGCATATTCAAAAGAATTGTTTGGCATGGTCTCTAATTTGTTAATGATTGCTTTTATTATTCAAGCAATAACCATTACGACATTTTTTGCTTTATTAATTTTAAAACGAAGTAAACAAGGAATAAAACCATAAAGTTATGACAGACTTACGCTTAATCATTAATATTCTTGTTTTTGGAACAGGGTTTATTTGTATATCATTATTATCATTGGTTTATTTAAAAACATACCAAAGATTACTCAAGTATTACTTGCTCTGGCTTACAACCGTAGGATTAATGTTATTGAAAAAAGCAATAATTTATTCCGCAGGCACAACTGTAATTATAGAACTTTGGTACAGCAGGTTATTATTAATATTGTTTTCGTTTTCAATTTTATCATTGTTTTTGTATTTTTTCCTATACTTAATATTTTTAATTTTTGATGGAACAAATTTAAAAATTAAATACAATTTTTATTTATCATTAACGTCTTTACCCGTTTTAATTGCAATATTAATTATTGTAATACCGTCCAAGTCTTTTAATGTTTTTGAGATGATGAATTTTATTTTTGCGGTTATAGAAATTCTTCTTTCTTTCGTGTACATTTTCATCATATTTAAGATTAATCAAAATATAAACTTATTGCATGATTTTTCCATTAGGAAACTCGTTAAAACGGGCATAATTACATTTACAGTATTTATTCCTATATTTATTTTGATAAACATTACTAAAATTTTAAGTAAGGAAAAATATTTACTACTTGAATATATCTATTTGCCAGCCTTTTTTATCACTTTTTCGGTTTTAAGTATAATTTTCAGTATTAAATTCTTTCTTGAAGAAAGTAACGAAATAATTGAATTTTCAGTTTCAGACGATTTTATGAATGATTTCAATATTACAGAAAGAGAAAGAGATATTATACTATTAATAATGG
>CALGPD010000326.1 GCA_937960625.1 uncultured Spirochaetia bacterium
CTATAGTATGCATTTTCCGGCAACCTACGCGGTTTAACACCAAACCTGTCCGCCGCTTAAACTCATCTTTGCCTTGCTCCATAGTTCAACGAATAATCAAACTTTAGCCTTTAGGCATGTATTTTTACGGTAATAGTCTAAAAATAAGGAATATTATTATTTAAAATTCTATAATTATTGTATTATATTTATAACAAGCAACGGATTATTTTCGGAGTTTAAAATGTACGAAAAAGAAATAACGCAAATTCTGGAAAAACTAGATGACAGTGAACGGAAACAAGTATTAGACTTTGCGGAATTTATCAATTATAAACACGCCAACGGTTTGAATAAAAACATAATACCTGAAGAAAATCCTCTTTTACAAATTGCCGGATTTGCTGAATTTGAAAAAATGAGTTCTACTGATATTGATAAGGAATTATACTGAATATGATTTTTATCGATACATGGGGTTTTATAGCTTTAACTAACAAAAAAGAACCCAAGCATAACCAGGTTATGCAATTTTTAACGAAAACATGGGAGAGTAAAGCCGTTATTTATACCTCTGATTACGTTTTAGATGAAACGATTACTCTTTTATCCAGAAAATTAGATTTCAATAAAGTAAATCAATTTATTAATTCTTTAAATCAAGCAATTAATAATGGATTTATCAACGTTTTATGGATATTAAAACAGGATTTTAATTTGGCTATAAAAAAAAGGCTGCATTATGAAGATAAACTCGATATTTCATTTACTGATTTGACAACGGCAGTACTAATGGAAAAACAAAACATTACTAAAATTGCTACTGAAGATAAACACTTCACTTTCTTGAATAAAAACTTCGAAGTTTTATTTTTATAATTTCATTTATTTTATTCCAAATTTTCACCTATAACATTTTCCACAAACACATCATGACCGCAGTTTAACACCTAAACCGCCGTACCGCTTGTATACCTTCTTTTCTTCCTCTATCAAGCGCGTATAAAAAACACCGTCTACCTCTTTATTTTAAAGGCGACAGGCATAGATTAACATAAAAAAAATAAGCCGTGGGATTTCTTCACGGGAGCCCGCGGGGGGACTGTTCCCTTGGCATTGCTTTGCTAACCCCGTGGGTGACTATGCCCCTGGCATGTACCGCTTATATAACAAACAGATGTCTCTGCGAGGAGCATTCGCGGCCAAGCAATCTCGTTGCAAATAAACAAGCCCTTTTTAAATACGGAAGCTGAAAACAAAGAAGAAATTTCCCACAGATGAAGAGGCTTCAATAAGCATGGGAAAAGAAAAATTTAACGCGGAGGGAAGATGAGAACCGCGGAGGTTCAGGAGGTATTTAACCGGTATTCTAACTTTATCATAAAATCAAAGATTAAATAGAGATATTACAATTTATAGTTTGATTTTACTTTAACTTAAAGTCCTCCCTCAAACTCTGCGGCCTCTGCGTTTAAAAATCCTGCTTTTGCTTAAAGCTATATTTCTTGCTTAAAGCCCTATTCATTTTGTGTTTATCTGGCGTCCATATTGTGGTTAGATAATAAAGAAACAATTCCATGTTTTAATAATCATTGGAATAATTTCTCTATTCAAGTTATATTTTTTCTTGCAATTCATAAACCTATAAAGTAAAGTAAAACAAAAAATCAGGAGAGTGGTATGAGAATTGACGGGGCCATGCGTCCTCCCGGTATTGTTTCAGGCGCGAAAATGTTCAGTTTGATTTTTGAAAATGAAAAGTTATTCGTTATTCATACCGGACCGGGGTTAGCAAGCCAGCAGCTTTATTCCAGCGCTTTAAACGGAAAGCGCTTATCAAGAGGTTTGATTAATAACATTGCTGTGGGCATGGTTGCAAAAAGAACTATAAACAAAGTTATGCGGGGACAGGAACGTATTGACAACGGAGATATAAACGAACTCGTTAAAGAAAAACACAGTGTATTAATTCCCAAATCCAATATTAACAACGTAAAACTGACTACGCGTTACCATGACATAAGGCTTGAAATAATGACAACGGATAAAAAGTATAAATTTGACTGCCCTTTGTTTGAAAAAGAAAACGTTGAAGAATTATGCTCGTTGTTAAAGAACTAATTCGCTGCGAATCTTTCCAGATTAAACTCTTTAACGGTTTTGGCAACAGCGTCTTTGAATTCAGCATTAGTCTTATCCGAAACAATCAGAGTGAAAATATCGTCTTTCTTGGCTGTAATAAACTTGCCAGAGAATAAAAGTTTTAAGCATTCATAAGCATGGTAACGGACAAGGTATTCTTCATCTTCCATGTTAGTTAAAAACGCTCTTACCATATTACCCGTTATATTGTTTTTATTAACCACTTTATTATAAACGAGTTTTTTTAATCTGCATAAGAAATCAACTTTATCCATGTGGAAATTCGCCGCGTCCGCGAAAAAATCAGCGAAGTAGTTAATGTAGTATTCATCAAAACCAAAACCTAAAATCGCGATTGCGAGAAGCAGTTTATTATTTTGGGTTTTTTCACGTTCAAATAACGATTTGAATAATTCCAATCCTGACATGGATTTTAATTCAAGAAGGCCTAAAATATATTCTTCTCTCACGTCTTTAAGCAACGCGTTGTATAACATCGCATGAGCAGCTTTACGTTCGTCTCCGTCAAGGCAGTTTAAAGCGTAAAAATTCAAACTGAACTCTATTCCGTCATGCCATGCTTCATAATCATCTATTTCACCGAAAAAACTTTGTTCGAACGCGTTAAAATCATCGGATTTTTCGTTATCAGGGATATAAACAACGGGTTTAAACGCTTCAAGGTGGTCAGCATAATTGATGTCTTTACCGGGCTTTCTCAAACTTATTATCCTCGTTATCTTAAATTAAATATTTCAAAAAAATTACAGAATCACGTATATAATAACTAAATTTTTAACACATTTCAATAAAATATCCGCTTTCTATATTTACAAAACAATAAAAATATTATATATTTTGTTTATGAAAATATTAAATTTAATAATTATTAATATTCTTTTTCTCACTGCTGTTTGTTCCGCTAAAATTATTCATGTTAAAAAACAAACCAATATTAACAGCCTGCAAAAAGCCATTAAAATAGTAAACAACGGGGACAGCATAATAATCCACCCCGGAGTGTATAAATCTTCACGTTCCATAAATTTATTCAGAAAAAACAACATTACAATAACGGGCATAGGAAAAGTGGAAATACTTTGCGCTAACAAACGCGCCAATGTTTTAACAATATCAGCGTGTAATAAAATTAGTATAAGAAAACTAAAATTAAGGCATACAAACCCGGGGAATAAAATCAGCTGTACGGGTAATGTTATAACCTTGGATACTTGTAATAATATTAGAATTTCACATTGCGGTATAAACGGCTGCGGCGCAATAGGGCTTTACGCGTATAATTGCAAAAACGTTTTAGTTACAAAGTGTAATATTACTTATAATTCTAAATACGCGTTGTATTTGGAAAGCACAAACAACGTAAAAATCCTTGGAAACAGAATAGCGCATAATGACGGTTTTTTGTATAAACAACGGGTTGAATATTTAATTCTGAGCAGTAACTCCCGTTATGATAACACGGATTATTCCGGCTATTATCAGATTGTGAAAGACTTTTATAAAGCTTTTAAAAAAACAGCCAGGTTTAAGGTGCGTTTTATTGAGTTTATGACAAATAACAAAAAGCGCGCTTTATTTTTTCCCGTTAAAGCGGGAACGAGCCAAATCAGGTTACGGCTTGATTTAGGCAGCGTATACCTGATTCAAGCTAAGAAAACCAATATCATGAAGATAAAATTCCGTATAACCAGGATTACGGTTGAACGCGCCATTGGTGAAGTAATTCACGGTAAATTGTTAAAAGTTTATTAAATTATTTAAAGAATTTTTTATAATATTCCGATTTTCATAGGGAGGGAAGAATAATGGAACATTTAAACAAACCAAAAGTAGTTGATTTCGCCATACGTGAATTAACTCACGGGCTTTTCGCTGTTGTAGCAATACTCGATAACGGTAACGAGAATAAACTCGGTATACATAAATCGTTTGAAAGCGCGCAAAAATCCTTATCCAGTGTCAGACAATTCATAGGCATGTAAAATCATATAG
>CALGPD010000327.1 GCA_937960625.1 uncultured Spirochaetia bacterium
ATAACTCGTTTGTTCATTTAAACCTCGTGTAAATTTTATTAGAGAACAGCATATAGATATATAATTATACTGTAATTTTGAAAATGAAAACTTAGTTATGAAATTTTTCCGGATATTTCCGCAATCCATTCTTCAATAGTTTTAGATATTGTGATTTTATGTTCTTCACCTGTTTTTGCTTTAAGTAGAAGAACGTTTTTATTTAAACCGAATTTTGTCCTTTCTACTCCGGCAATACTGCTTAAAGGTAAATCAATCAAAACTCTTCCCCTGATACTGGAGATTAACATACCGAGTAATCCGAACATAAAATTCATGGTCTTTTGAAAAACAAGCCTGTTGTTAGTTAAAACGAGTTTACCCGGATAACCTCTAATTTTTCCTTTTATATAAATAGCTGTTTCCTGTTTTATGATCTGCTCACCTGATTCAAGTTTAAATTTTTTCGCTGCCATGTTCACTCCCATAAATTATTATAAAGTTATATTAAAACATTTACATAAATAAAATCAAGAGAATAAAATTATTTTGCACCGTGTTTTAATAAATACTTTACTATTCTATGTCTTCTTTTATACTTAGCTTCTTTTAGCGCGGTTGTGCCGTAACGCTTAGCTTTAATATTTATTTTTGCGCCTTTTATAATAAGATATTTCACTATTCTAAAATGCCCGTTACCGCATGCAGCCATTAGTGGAGTATAGCCCGTGTATTCATCTCTCGCGTTAATGTCCGCGCCTTTATTTATCAAATATTTAAGGATTTCAAACCTTCCGAACCTTGCAGCCCATCGCAGAGGAGTAACGTTAATGTGATTTCCTTTATTCACATTAGCGCCTTTGCTGATTAAAAACTTAACCATTCCAAGATTGTTTGCTTTCGTTGCAATCATTAAACCGGTTAAATTATTTTTATTCCGCGCGTTAATATCAGCCCCTTTTTTCAAAGCTTGGTTTACTCCCTTGATATTTCCCTGTTCAAGAGCACGGAAAAACCACCATTGGTCAGCGCTAAGGTTTAAAGTTAAAACCAACGAGATTGAAATTAGTGTGAATAATCTAATTAATTTTTTCATACAACAACTCCCTGTTTTTAAAAATCATTTTAAATTGAAAACAACGAATATGTAAAGCGTTTTATAAAAATTAATTCAAATTCTAGAATGTAATTGAAAGATATATAGAACTTTTTAAGTGCAATAGATTACGGTGAAAAAACATTGAACCTCTTCCTATTTTGAAGGGAGAATATACGCCGAAGCAGTCTCGTTGCCGATAAACCTGATGGGATTGCTTCACCTACGGTTCGCAATGACTATGCCCGGAAGATTTCTTGCGTATGTCTTAACTCGTGGGTTTTTGATCAAATGTCGAAAGCCAGTGTCTCTGCGAGGAACGTAAGTGACGAAGCAGTCTCGCTCCTAACAAACCCGATGGGATTGCTTCGTTGTCGCTCGCTGGTGACTAAATCCTTGTACATGTACAGCGTATATCACAAGCCATGTCTCTGCGAGGAATGAAATGACGAAGCAGTCTCGTTGCCGATATACCTGATGGGATTGCTTCACTGCGTTCGCTGGTGGCTGTGCCCGGGCGCTCGTTTCGCAAATGGAACAATCCACGTCATTGCGAGGAGCATAGCGACGAAGCAGTCTCGTTTTTAATTAACCAAACTTAAGGGTTTATATAATCAACAGAGTGTTTTATGCACGTTACAGCGCGTAAATGGTTAGGATTTCCACTGCCGTTTATATCAACAAAATTTGTCCAATCAATTCCGTTCTTAGATTGATAGCAGTATCCAGCATCTCCAACGGATATAAACTTATCATAAGCATAAATAACACCGTTACCTCCTCCTCCAGAGCCTGAATACCACGTTTTACCGTCATAAGAATAGGCTATATTACCGGTGTCACCAACAGCAACGAATTTCCCGTTGCCGTAATCTACGGAAAAAGCAGTAATACTAAAACCGGAAGCGCTATACCATGTTTTACCGTCATAAGAATATTTCGCTATATTATCGCCAACCGCAACGAAAAGGCCTTGATTGTATATAACCGCGTATAATCGATTACTGCTTTCTCCGGTATCATACCACGTTTTACCGTCATAAGAATAGGCTATATTACCGGCGTCTCCAACCGCAACGATAATTCCGTTGCCGCAGCAAATACCCCGTAAATTTTCGGTTGAACTTGAGTTTATATCCACAGGGCCATGCCAATTTATACCATTAGTAGAATAATAGGAATTTCCTGCCTGACCTACTGCAATAAATTTGCCGTAACAATAATATACTGAATAAAGA
>CALGPD010000328.1 GCA_937960625.1 uncultured Spirochaetia bacterium
AGCTTGAACTTAGCGTTTGGTATAGGAGGTGACCCGCCGCCGGATACTCAAGGCGCTATTAGAATTCAATTTCACGCTGGATTTGGATTTTCATATTTTTTTAGAGATGTTTATCATATTTTTAACTTTGGATTCAGTTTGGAAACAAGGTTTTTAACAGCAGCGAGTAAATATACAAAATTTAGCGATGATATGGACGGTTACTACAGCGGTGTTAGTTTTGCCGGTTATTTTAACGCGTTGTTTAATATCACAAAAACGAGAAATCAGGGTATTTTAACGAGAATCGGGTTTAGCCGTTCAATTAAAGTAAAAGGTGAATACGGAGAAAAACATTCAATTATTTTAGATATTGGATATTTTGCTGCTTTTTTAGGCAAAAACCTCGGGGTCACTTATTACACAGCATTATATTTTAAATTCTCCGTATTATCCGGGTTCTATGGATTAAGTGCGATAGGTATAAAAATGGATATATCTTTGAATTTCATGTAACCTGTTTATTAGAGTAAATAATTATTATTAATTATTAATACTCTCCCATAATCATAAGTTTATTCGTTGAAAATTATTCCCGTTTGGTATACTATTTAAACATCATTCAAGGCAAAACGAGGTGAAAATGAAAAAAATATCCGTTGTATTATTAATTTTATTTTTAAATACGTTCTTGTTCTCAGCAACGTTTAGGGATAAACGCCGTGCCATGAGAGCATACCGCATAGCGAAAAAGTATATTCGAAGAGGGAATTATGTCCGGGCTCAGAGGTTTTTAGTGTACGCGCATAAAAAATACCCGGAGCATGAAATAATTTTCGCGCGTCTTGTTAACGTTTTAAAACGGAACAAGGATTACAAAACTCTAGTAAGGTTTTACGCTGCTTATACTGATAAAAAAACAAACAACGCGCGAATTAATTCAAACATGGGTACTTTTGCTATGAAAGCCAAAATGTGGTTAAAAGCAATAAAGTATCTTCAACGCGCTGTAAAACTCAAACCGGATTTATACAAAGCGGTTTATGATTTAAGTTTAAGTTATCTGCGGATTAAGAAATATCAGCAATGTATAAAGTATTCGTTATTAGCGCTTAAAAAGAATTATAACCCTGTTGATGTTTTAAGGAATCTTGTAAAAGCGCACATGCAGATAGATTTAAACGATGCTGCTATTCTCTACGCAAAGGAACTCGTTAAACGCACAAAGAGTAATGACGCGTTCGCTCTTGATTCCCTGGCTGTATTGTACGCTAAAATTAAAGACTATAAGAAAGCAATAGCAACTATCGAGCTTGCGATTAAAGTTAAAAAAACCGCGTTGTTTACTATAAGGTTGGAGAAGTACAAAAAACTTTTAGCCCAACAGGAAGCGAAAAATAAGAAAAAGAAAACCGGGAAGTGATTATTTATACCAATGGTTATTAAAACGTGGAATTTTTACTTTATTTTCTAACCACAAAATGAACGCGTATAAACACAAGATAGAATCGGTAGAAAGCAAGAATTCCGGCTTCAAGTCAACCTATTTCTTTAATCCATCCTCTATGAATCCTCTTCATCTGTGGGCAGTTTCTTCTCTTCTTTCCAACGCATATAAAAAACCATCTGCCCTCTTTATTTAAAGGGAGCTTGTTAAAACCAACGCATTGCCAAATAAGCCGGGGGATTTCTTTATATTGCGTGGATATTACGTATATATTGCTGTAAAAAAATTATTTTTCCTGATTCTTTTTGTTTTTCAAAAGTTCAATTACATGGCGTTTGATATTATAGGTTTGTAAGTCGTTTTCTCCGGGCAATGATTTTTTTATATTGCTTATATATTCAACCGCGCCCATTTGTGCAAGGTATAATGCTGCTAATTTGCGCAGTGCCGGTGTACGTCCGGATATTAGGGTTGAAATATATCCGGTATCTAGTTGTTTGTTCAGTTTAATCAGTGAATGAATTATCGCTGTTTTCGCGATAGAGTTACCGGTTTTAAGTTTTTTGCTGATAAAGTTTTTTTCTCCGTTTTTTATTAATGCGGCAGAACAACGGATTTTTATTTTTACGTTTTCGTTTTCAAATAGTTTGATGAACAATGGCACATTATTTTTGTTTTGTGACAACGCTTTAATGCTAAGTATCTGAACTCTTTCACTGCTGTTGTTTACGTTTTTTTTAAAACAGGAAAAAGATTTTTTTTCTAAAAGCGTGTTGTAATATTTAATTTCGCCGTTAGAAAATTTTGCGCAAATATCTTTATCAGTAGAACATGAGATAATAAAAAGGATAATAAGGATTGATATGGTTTTTATATATCGGAACATTAAGTAATCCGGGTATTAATTATTTGCGCCTCTTTGCTCAAACACAGGGACGGTTATTCTTTTACCGTTTTTGTTCTGAAAAATCCGGTGCTTTTTGGATTCCCGTTTTAATTCAAAACCTTTTTTTTCCATAACCATAACCAGTTTGTCATAATTAAAACTGTCGGTTTTTTCCGTAACTGTTTCTTTTACTCTGGTCCAGTCAATAGGCACAGAAGCAGGAATTTCTTCACCTTCCCCGATTCTGTCAAGAATGTGCAGCCTTATCGCGTCTTTAATATTTTCAACCGCTTCTTCATGGGTAAACCCCTGTGTATAGCAGCCGGAAAGTGAGGGGCATTCTGCATAGTAACCGTCTTCAAATTTTTGTATTAGAATGTGGCTTTTGTAGTTTATGCTTTTTTTATCCATAATTTTATTTTATTCCAATAATTATTTTCATTCAACATTTTTTTAGGTAAAAAAGTTTGATTTTACAAATTTTTTTAAATAGTGTTACCTTAGATAATTTTTCGTCTATAATAAAGAATAACTTAGTATTTTTTTATATTTTTATTTTTCTATAACATAATTATTAAGGAATATTTCTTATGAATTCATCACTAATTTTAGAACCGTTTTTATCTTCCATTAAACCGGATATAACACCTGACAGTTTGAACCTTGAAAGGCATATTGCGTTAAGCGCGGTTTTCAGTAGGGTTGAAGAAGAAACCGGGCAGCGCCCTTCCTACGTTGAAGACACCGATGTAACAGGGGAACTGATTTCAGCGGATGTTTGCGAATATTTTGACCATTTAAAACGTTTCGCGTGTTATCTTACTATTCAGGGCCGTCCCCCTGCTATTTCAGGTTATTATGACCCTGACGATGCAAGAAGGGTGATCGAAATGTATAAGGACAAGTTTAATAC
>CALGPD010000329.1 GCA_937960625.1 uncultured Spirochaetia bacterium
GCATTGCAATGAAGCAGGTGTTGAACTACGGATTAATGCCTAACAAGGCTAATTCAGCCGACGCAAAAAAACGCGCGGCTGATTAGCAACGTTAGCGATCAAACCTAAGCTATAAAGTAGAATACTACCTATAAGTAGCTTTAATGTTATGATTTTAAACATCAATTAAAAAATATTAATTCTTCAGGAGTCAGGAAATGCGAAATAATATTATGAGTAGAAGTTCGGCATATTTAATCTTATTTTTTATTTATATAGGCGCACTTTTTTTTGTTAATCAGGCCGTTGCTTGTTCCAGAGTTGTTTATAACGGTCCGAACGGAACCATAATCACAGGCCGAAATATGGATTGGAAAACAGAAATTCCGGCAAATCTTTGGCTTTTCCCAAGAGGAATCGAGCGAAGCGGAAATGCAGGCAGTTCTTCAATTAAATGGAAATCCAAATACGGAAGTGTCGTTGTAAGTTCATGGGATTTTGCAGTTTCCGATGGTATGAATGAAAAAGGGCTTGTTGGTAATTTGCTATGGCTTGCTGAATCAAAATATCCGGAATTTAAAAAAGACGGCGAGCAACCTGGTTTAGCCATTTCATTATGGTTGCAGTATGTTTTAGACAGTTTTGCCACCGTAGACGAGGCTGTTACGGCATTGAGCAAAGAAGATTTTGTTGTAACTACGTTTAATATACCGGGTACCAAAAGGATGGCAACACTTCATTTATCTCTTTCAGACAAAAAGGGCGACAGTGCCATTTTGGAATACATTGATGGGAAACTGGTTGTTCACCACGACATATCGTATGTAGTAATGACAAACTCTCCAATTTACGAAGAACAACTAGCCATTAACGCGTACTGGAAAGATATTCCGGGTACAATAATGCTTCCGGGTACAAACCGTGCGGCTGACAGATTTGTAAGAGGTTCATATTACATCAATTCAGTTCCTAAAACCGATAAGGTAGAAGTAGCTGTTCCTATTGTATTCAGTGTTATACGAAATATGTCGGTTCCGTTTGGAATTTCTACACCCGACCAGCCAAACATTTCATCGACCCGATGGAGGACAGTTGCCGACCAAAAAAATCTGGTTTTTTATTTTGAAGATATTCTTAATCCAAGTGTCGTATGGTTGGATTTAAAAAAACTGGATTTCAGTGCGAAAGCAAAAGTAAAAAAACTGGTTTTAGAAGATCACAGTTATAATTATGCAAGAGAATCTTCAAAATTTCTGAAAGAAACTAAACCATTTGAATTTGCAGGTATAGAATAAAAAATAATAGGGGTTTGAATAGTCCCTGTCGTTATCACTATCTGGAATCATTTGCGGAAACGCTAACAATGCTAATTCAGCGGACGCCAAAACCGCGCCGCTGATTAGCGACGTTAGAAATCAAAAAAATATAATCACATGGTATCTCCAAAATTTGTAGCAAAAA
>CALGPD010000330.1 GCA_937960625.1 uncultured Spirochaetia bacterium
ATGTATAACAGAGCGAGTTATTTTGCTCACAGGTCAGGTATGGTTTATACCTATGCATTTGTTGAGCTTTGCCGTAACGTTGCAAGGGTTCATGAAAGCCATAGATATTATGGTAATGCTGTAAGGTCAATGCAGATAGCCGTGAATGTTGGTAGAAAAATCGGTTCTTCTACAATCGGAGCTGATTCAAAATATTTATCGAAATTGCAGGTTTTAAGAAAAAAACACGGTGATATGCCTTATTAACTATTTTAAGTAAAAGATGCCGTTTTGTTCATAAGCATTGGTTCCCCTCTGCTTTAACATATAACTAAACCCTTTAAGCCATCTGCCTTTTGCAGGCACGGGCATAAACATAACGTAATCATCCATACATAAATTAAAATCATGCCTGTTTTTTACAACAAACGGATGAATCCTTGTACTGTAAATTTTCATATCCGGGCCTATTTTAAATTCCAAAAGCATAACATAAGGGTCTGTGAAATATGACGGGAAAACGAGATTACCCAACGAATAACAGATAATCTTTCCCTTATATCTTTCAATTTTTTGGATAACATGAGGATGATGCCCTAATACCAAATCCGCTCCCGCATCAATTGCCGCCCTTGCTGTTTTGATTTGATAGTTTGAGGGTTTGGTGTAATATTCAGGGCCGAAATGAATGCTGATGATTATCATGTCTGCAAATTGTTTTATTCTGTTAATATCCTTTGAAAAATTAAATTCTGTGTTTTCTGTTATTTCGTTTTGATAAATATAGGCTCGTCCTTGATTATGGTTCATATACGAAGGACAACCGGCTCTATACCGGTTTGCATGAAAATTAGGATGAAATCTCATTATGTAACCTAAAAAAGCTATGCGTTTTCCTTTAAAATGTACAATTAATGCTTTACGGGCTTGTTTTTCATTCATTCCTGCTCCAAACCAAAGAATTTCTCTTTTATTAAGAGCGTTAATTGTATGTTTAAGCCCGGCCGTTCCATAATCCATTATATGATTATTTGCAATATTAATAACGTTAAAACCCGATTTAGTTACAATATCCAGATGTCTGCCCGGCCCCATGAAGACGTATGCTTTTCCCGGCCATGGCCGGGGTTTGTATGTTCTATCCGTTACTGTTTGCTCAAAATTACAAAAACGTATTTTTCCTCTTTTCAATACCGGGGTAATGTGTTTGAAATAATAATTATCATTTAATGAATTAGTTTTGATATAATCAGGTCTTTTTGAAACAAGGTTTATATCCCCTCCGGCAATAATTGTTATGGAATCCGGATTATGTTTTGAGGATATACTAAGAAATAATACAATAAATAAACGGACAACGTGTAGAATTGCTATTTTCATCTAATATGCCTTAAAATAATATTTTTAAAATATTGTTACATATAATATTAAAGTACTGAAATTTTATTTTTCAAACAAATTTGATATAAAATTTTATTAATTCTTCTCATGTTAATATATTTTAATTTTATTGGAGTTAAAATATGAGTTTGTTAGATATTGGAAACGGAATAAAAATAAATTATGAGAAAAGCGGCAATGGAAGTTTCCCCGTTGTTTTCATACACGGCAACCTTGCTAACGCCATGTGGTGGGAAAAAACGCTTGATAATTTACCCGGAGAATATACCGGATATGCCATAGATTTACCTGGCAGCGGTAAAAGCCCTGAAACCGGAGATCGTCATACCATTGATTATTTCGTTGATATTGTTCATTCATTTGTTTCCACATTAAACCTTGATAAATTTAATCTCGTTGGCCATAGCATGGGAGGCGGGGTTTCTCAACTTTTTACACTAACTTATCCTGAGAAAGTTGAAAAACTCGTTTTAGTTGATTCAATGTCTGCTGACGGTTTCCACGTTTTATATGAACAAGGTGAAGATAGGCTCCGCGCTATTATGGAAGATAAAGCCGCGCTTAATATTGCAATCCGTTCCATTGCTCCGGGATGTAAAGACGAAGACTTTTTGCGACGCGCTGTTGATGCCGCATTTAATGCATCCGAACAAGTTTTCATTGAACAGCCTGTAACAATGCACGAAGCGAATTGGATAGGAAGGTTAGGTGAAATCCGCTGCCCTGTTCTATTTGTCCACGGTGAATATGATAATTTCGTTCCAAAAGACGGAAGCGAGCGTACAGCTAAAGCTATACCCGGCTGTATATTCAAATATTTAAAAAACTCCCAGCATTCCCCGATAGTTGAAATACCGGAAGTTTTCCAAAGAGAATTATTTGATTTTTTAGTAAATTAAACTTATTTATCTTCTGCGTGGAACGTTGCTGCTAAATCTTCCACGGTAATTTCCAGGCGGGTTATAGTTACATACAACGTAATATCCTCCGTCACGTGCCTGTGCCCAGCCGCAGCCTAAATAACGTGAGTTTTTCCACACCACCTGAGTAAAGTGTCCGGTTTTCATTGAAAATCCCGGACGGTTGTAATTATAATAATTAATTTCATCATACCAGCTTTTTACAACGTTTTTACTTCGAGGGCTTGCACCTCTTATCCAATAAATATTTTCTCCATAACGGTTTCTTGGCCGGTGTTTCCAAGATTTCGTTCTTGCAAGATAGTTGGCCCAGTTTTGTGCAAGATTTTGCAGCTGCCTGCTCCATCTCAAACCGGGAACACCGTGTAAACTTCTGAAATAATTATGCCATTTCAATAACCCTGAATTATTGATTGATGAAGAGCTTTCACCTGACTTGGTTATAAATATTGTTAATAAGAAAACTGAAAAAATTATTATGGAAATTTTAATAGTTTTTTTCATAGTTAACCTCTTTTATTCTTAATACTGATTATTGTATTATAGTGGTTTATTAATTTCAATATTTTTAATATAAAATTTTAGCATAATTTTTTTTATTTTAAATTGGTTTTAAATGCTATGATTTTATGCTAAACTTAACTTTATAGGTGTTAAAATTAAAAACATTAAAAAGGAGACAAAGATGAAAAAAGTACAAATATTTTCGTTATTAATTATTCTTTTATTTTCTATACCGGGTTTTTCACAATATAGAAAAGGCGGAAGAAGATATAAAGGTTATTCAAGGCAGTCATCCGGTATCAGGATAATTACAATTAACCCCAGGTATTTATCAAAATATATCAGGGGAGGGTATGTAACGTATTCTCCGGGTAGTGACATGCGCAGAGCCTCTTATACCTATTATAAATTTTCAAAGCGTTCATTTATAGTCAAACTAGGACTACCGAGAAATCTTAACAATTCTGTGAGGGTTAAAATAAAAATTGTCAGAATTAGCAAACGTACTTACCGTCCCCGAAAGGGAATGCCAAGCCCGAGAGGCGGTTTTAGAAACCGGTATATTTATGCGTATATTATCAGTAAAGTAGATGAAACAGAAAAATCTGACTC
>CALGPD010000331.1 GCA_937960625.1 uncultured Spirochaetia bacterium
CCGTAATAGGGCGCCGATTGAAGGGGTTATAAAATTTTACCGTTATTTCCGCGGTAAATTCAGGCCTGCAATGAAAATGGATAATCTTGAATCAAATGAACGAAATTTAATTGGAATTGAAGGCAAAAAGGGTAAGGTTGTGGTAAGCCAGATTGCCGGTTTAATAGCTCAACGCGTTGTCTTTTATAAAAATCAGGGCGATTTAGTGCGCCAAAGCGATGAGATAGGAATAATTAGATATGGCAGCGCAAATGCCATATATTTTCCAAAGGAATTTGAAATATGTGTTAAGCCCGGTGATAAAGTCAAAGCTGGAATTAATATTGTCGGGAGAATAAATTGATTGCAAATATACTTTCTTTGTTAAACTTATTTTGTGGAATTTTTGCCATGATTTATGCATTTTCCGGCGGATTTGGTATGGCTGCAGGGGCAATTATGTTGGCTATGGTTTTAGATTTATTCGACGGCCGTGTTGCACGCATGATTAAAAAAACCAACCCCCTTGGCCAGTATCTGGATACTTTTGCAGACATGACCACTTTTTGTATTGCACCCGGGATTTTATTTTATTCAATAATCTGGGGGCCTAACGGATATGTATTTGGCGCAAATTCAGAATATGAATTTTTAAAAAATATTTTCATTTTTAAATATAAAATAATTGGAGCTTTAGCCGCTTTTGCATTTCCTTTTGCAGGTTCATTAAGGCTTGCAAAGTTCATGGATGAAAAACAACAGAACTTACCAAGACAGAATTATTTTATAGGAATGCCGAGCACTTTTGCAGGGGGCACAGCAGCGCTTTTTATGGGTTTTAATTCAATGTCCAGTTTAATTGACGGTTTATTAAATAAGTATTTCCCGGCTATTTTAAATTTTAGATTACCATTAATTATAATTGTGATTATATATTTTTTGTATTCCTTTATTATGGTTTGTAATTTATATTTTTTCCGCCCAAGCCCGGGTTTATTAACTTTTTATAAGGGAATGAAACCGGTCAAAATTATTTCTAACATACTGTTAGTGGCTGCAATTGTCTTGTTTACAAAATATTTCTTAGTATTAGGCGCGTTATTTTATTTATTCAGGTCTTTTGTAAACAATTTAGGCAGCGGAAAGAATTTCATTTCTTAATTCCTGTGTATTATTGACACATATAATTTTTATAAATCGAGTAAAATTTACACATCCGTAATTTTAATTAGTATTTTTATTTTATACGCTTATCAGTTTTCTTTTTCTAACTTGTTACCGGTAAGCGATTTATACAGTTTTATCTGATTTATTTCATAATGCATTTTTTTTGGCACATGTATTGCTTATAATATGAGAAACAAATTAATAGTTATTCAAGACGGAGGAAATAACATGGCAGAAGCTAAAAAGAAAGAAAAATGGGAAGAACTTTTAGAAACTACTAGAGCAAATTATGAAGCAACAGTTAATGCATTAACTAAAATGCAGTCAGAAACTGAAAAAGTAGTATCTGCACTTTTCAAAAAAGGCAACGAACTTAAAGATGAAACTGCAAAACTAATCAAAGATTGGGTAGACGCAGGTTCAAAATTAAGAGATGATTTTCAAAAATCAGTTGAAGCTAATTTGAAAAAAAGCATGGATTTAATTCCTGATATTAAAAATATGGATTTTCCTTTCAAAAAAGAATTTGAAGATTTAACTAAGAAATTCCAGGAAAATATCCAGAAAGCATTTGCTTCTTTCAAGGCATAATTAATTTTACACAAGATATAAACCCCTGTAAACGCAGGGGTTTTTTTGTTGTTTCATAATGTAAATTTTCTGAAATCTATTGAAATGCATTTATTTAAGAATAATACTTTGTTTTTCTTACAACATCTTGACATTTTAAAATAAATTTTATATAATATTTAAGCGCAGAACAAAAAGCGTAAATAAGTACTTAATAAACCTCACTTAAGCACACATTGGCATTAGGAAACTTTTTTGTATTTTTGATTTAGGATATTTGAATGTATAATATACCAAAAGAACTTACAGGGTTATATTTAAAAGCGGTCGATATCATGAAAAAATTGGAAGCTGAGCGTACAGAATATGAAAAGAGAATTATTGAGGTTTATAAAAAATATTCATTAATTTCTGTACCGGGTTTTTTAACCCACAGTACCCAAAAAGAAGATCCGGAGAGTTAATTCGGGTAGAATTTTTTAATATTATTAAAAAATTCTAAAACTGCTAAAATTTTTAATTTCAATAGTCGATAACATTTTTAGTAGAGTTAAAACAATTTACTTTATTTCTTGACAAATCAATTAGCTTTATTTTATACTTAGATTGATTTTGTTAAAAAAAAGAAAAATACTAAAATAAAATAAAGAATTTTAGGGTTTTTGACGATAATTAGAAGTGATAAAATATATTTTAAAAGGAGCACACCTTGCTAAAAGATGCGCATTCCCAGTATAAAGAAACTCAAGTATTAACTGCCTCTCAAGGACAACTCATAGTGATGCTTTATGATGGAGCTATTAAATTCATTAAAAATGCCTTATCTTGTATTAAAGACAGAAAAAAGTATGATCAGGTAAATGAATATCTTATCCGTGCTCAGGATATTATTACTGAATTAATGCTTTCTTTAGACTTTGAAGCCGGCGGTGAAATGGCTGATAAGTTGTATTCTCTCTATTTATATTTTAATAAACAATTAATCGATGGAAATATCAGAAAAGATGAAAATCCGCTAAAAGAAGTTGTAGGATACCTTGAAAGTTTAAGGTCAAGCTGGGCGCAAATTGCAAATCAAAACAACGAAGTTAATAAAAAGCAATTGGGTGTAAATATTTCTACATAAATACAGCTTTTTAACAAAGAAAATAATTCTTTAAAAACTTGCTTTTAACACTTACAATTATTTATTAAATTTATTCATATAAATTATTAAACAAATTTGTTTTATTATTATTGGGATAAACAATGAGCGAGTTTAAATCAACTTTTACATATACAAAACAACAGCTGAAAGATAAGATTTCACTTGGAAGGGATTTGATATATAATTTTTATAACTTTCATGATGACCTTGAAACGGAAATTGATTTAACAATAAGGGAAATCTTAAAAAAATATAACCGGCAAGATTTACAGGAAGTTGTATATTCTACCGTAAAGGAATTAGCAATAAACGGTGTTAAAGCTAATTTAAAATCCTTAATCTTCCAGGAAAAAGATATAGACCGAACAGATGCTGAAAGCATTGAGCAGGGTATTAAAGTTTTACATCAGGTACTTGCAAGCCCTGACTTAATGAAAGAATACGATGAAAAAGCGCGCGTAAAAAAATATAAAGCTTCACTAAAATTGAAACACAGCTCAAAACGCGTTATCGTTATGGTAACGAATTCCATACCGCTTAGTGATGAAGAAGAAGAAAGAATTAGGGAAAAGTTTAAAAAAGCTTTAAATTATGAATCCATTGCTGAATATTATATGGACAACCTTGACGACGCGCAGGCAGAAGGTGCAGGGCTTGGTATAACAATGGTTGTGCTTTTATTAAAATCTGTTGATATTAATCCTCATGCATTTGCTATTTATAAAAACCGCGACGGGGAAACAGTTGCTAAGATAGAAATTCCGTTATCAGATGATTATGTTTCTTCAAGAGAAATCTACGATAAGTTAACGAACAAATAATCTTACTTAATAACGTGACTTTCGATTCAAATTATAAATTTATTTTTTTCTAAATATATGATTTTTAATAAATCAAAAAGATTGCTTCGTCACATTCGCTCCTCGTAGGTGACGTTAGCTTATTCCATTTGAGGAAAAAACACTTTTGGGCAAAGTCTCCTGCGGACGACAGCGAAGCAATCTCATTAGGCGTAGCTTTTGCAACGAGACTTCTTAGTCACTTGCGTTCCTCGCAGTGACATAAAACTTTGAAAAATTGCGATAATTTTTTAAAATTTAATTTCACGCTAATAAATAAACCATAAAATAAAATGATAGACATGTTGTTTTTTCCAGTGTATAATCCTGCAAATGATATACGTTGTTGATACAGACACACAGGGTTTTAAATCAAGCATTAAAAATAATATGATATTGATACCTGGGAGTAGAATTAATGATAGAGATATATCCGGAGTAGAAATATCTGATAAGTTTTATTTTTATATTGATAACGAGAAAATATTAATAGGGCCTTATATTATAACTTCCCGTTGCTGTAAAATTGAGAACAATACCGGTTTTTTAACCATTCCGCGAAAACATGAAGATAATAATCATGGAATAATATACGGATTTTTTTTTGAACCTTGTGACAATGTGAATCATAAAAAAGTTATTTCCTATCCGGGATTTAAATTTGAGAACGATTTTTTTCTTATGGAAATTGATAATGAGAATATAAAGGTAAAATTAAGCTCAAGTGAAAATAATTATAGCATAGTTATTATTAATGAAAGCAAATTTTTATTCGATTTCACAATAGTGAACGGGACTGAATTCTATTCGGTTAAGAATGTTGATTTATCACAAAGCTGGTTTAAGGATATTATTACTTTAAAAAAAGATATTGAAAAACTCGTTGCTCAAAAAAACAGGCGCGAGACCCTGAAAAACGTGTATGAAATGACAGAGATAATTTTTTCTTTTTTAATAAAACCATATTCAGATTTTTGGGCTAACCTGAAACCTCATTGCATATTTTATCTTTCAGGAAGAGCGAATTTTATCCCTTTTAACTGGTTGAATGTTATTAATAACCAGGGCTTTAACAGCATCACTTTCCGTTATGAAAATCAAACTATGACAAACAATAAAAAACATATTTTAAGAAACGCTATAATAATTTCTGACCCAAGTGGAAGCATTAAATCCGCCGCTTTCGAAGCTAAAAGCATATGTGATTGTCTTGAGAAAAACGGGATTAAAACTTCTATAATATCGGATGAATTGACTTTCATGAAAATCAAATCACTTTTTGAAAACAATGATTTGATCCATTTTATCGGTCATGGTGAAAAAGGCTGGAAATTAAATAAAAAATCGCGGCATTTATCATATAAAAATTTACCCGGTTTTATTTCTGCACCTTTACTCGTTGTCTCTAATTCATGTTTGACCGGCCTTGATAATGGAAAAGACACACTAGTCAAAGGGTTTATAGAAAAGGGAGTAGGTTATGTTATTGCAAGCGACATGAATATCCCTGATGTATCATTTTCAAATTTTTTCAACTCATTATATTCAGAGATAATTCTCTCTAAACAAATCAAAGAATCATTTTTTAAAAAGATTATCGAAAATCAAAAAAACAACAACATGGAGTGGATATTTTATAAGTTATATGAATAAAGTAAGTAAAATTTTAGTATATGGATTGAAATTCATTGGCGATTCATTATTTACGACGGCTTTTTTAAAAAATTTACGTTTAATATACCCTGATGCTTTTATTACGGTTTTATGCGGAAAAAAAGGCGCGGATATTGTTTTACAAAATAATAAGAATATAAATTCCGCTATGGTTCTTGATGATGATTCTACTCAAAGAATAGAATTTATTAAGAATGGCAATTTTGATATTGCTTTTATACTAAACACGAGTTTTAAGGCAGCATATGAAGTCTATAAAGCCGGAGTTAAAATCAGGGTAGGGCATAAAAAGGAATTAAGAGGATTTTTATTAACCCATAAGGTAAAATTCGATAATAAGCTTCATTATGCTGAAAACCATCTTAATTTGTTTAAACATTTCATAGGAAAAGACGTTACTCATAGTAATTTGGAGATGTTTCCTGAAAATTTGCATAGAAACAATATTGAAACGATTTTAAAAAATGTAAATCCTGAAAACAAAACAATTGCAGTATTAGTACCGGGTACTACAAACATAAAAAAAAGCTGGCCTATTTCTAATTACTTTGAAGTTAATTCGCTGCTTATAGATAAAGGGTTTTTTACTATTACAATAGGTAGTAAATTTGATAACGAATTATGCGGAAATATTAATCCGGAATGCAATTTATGCGGTAAAACGTGCTTGCACGAACTTTACGTATTGTTCTCTAAATCAAAGCTTATACTAACTCCTGACACAGGGCCTATGCACATTGCAGCATGCCTGGAAAACGAAGATAATAAGCCTTATATAATAGCTTTGTTCGGCCCTACAAGTCCGTTATTATATGGCCCGTATAATTATAGCCAAAGTGTAATTTTACAAAAGCCTTCAAAAAAAGTTGATGATATTCTTGTTAGTGATGTGATGCATGAAATAAGTACGTTGAAATTGGTTTAAAATATTTGGTATTGATTTAGTTCATTATTGATTTGATTTTTTGCAGCAACTTGTCCGGGTCAAACGGTTTTGTAAAGTATTCATTCGCACCAAGGGCAAACCCTTTTTCCTTATCAGTTTCCTGCCCCTTTGCCGTAAGCAGAATGATATAGATATCTTTGAATTTATCATCGGTTTTTAGTTTTTCGCAAACCTCATATCCGCTCATTTTAGGCATCATTACGTCAAGAATAACGAGTTTCGGCATTTCTTCTTTAATCATCTGAATTGCCTGATCGCCGTTTTCTGCAGGAAAAACCTGATACCCGCCCATTTTCCCGATAACATATTTTAATGATAATAAAATATGTGGTTCGTCATCTGCAATTACAATTTTTTCATTAAGCATTTAGTCTTCCTGCCAACTAATCTTTCCCGTTTAATATTATATATGATTCTTTTAAGTATGCAAGAAAAATTAATTTTTTATTGAAAATATAATATTTAAAAATGTATTTATTCATCTTTTTCCACCATAATCTTACCCTTTGTAAAGGCTTGTAAAAAAGCATTAACGACTTTTGTGTCGAAATGCGTTCCAGCGGCTTTTTTTATTGCTTCTTCTGCTTGTTTTGGCGTCATAGCTTCCTTATACGGCCTTTTTGATATAATCGTATCAAATGCATCCGCTACAGCAACTATACGCGTTGCTATGGGAATTTCTTCGCCTTTTAAACCGTTTGGATATCCTTTTCCATCCCATCTTTCATGGTGATATTTTATAATTGGCGTAATACCGTTGAAATCTTTCAAACTTTTTACAATATCATATCCTTCTTCCGGGTGTTTTCTAATAACATCCCATTCAGTTTCAGTAGGTTGGGTAGGTTTAAAGAGAATATCCGTAGGTATTGCTATTTTGCCAATATCATGTAATAACGCGCCTATTTTTATATCTTCCAGCAATTTTTTATCTTCAATACCCATTTCCATTGCAATGATTAATGAGATTTCACTAACCCGTTTTGAATGCCCTCTGGTATGTTTATCTTTTTTGTCAATTGCAGCTGTTAGCGCTTCGATTGTTAGGATAAAATTTTGTTTAAGTTGAAAAAATAAACGTAGATTTTCAATTGTGATTGCGGCTTGAGCCCCGATTGCCCTTATTATTTGGCTGTCGATTGAAGAAAAATCACCATTGTTTTTTTTATCACATAGCGCAATTACACCGACTACTCTTGTTTTAATAAGAAGCGGCACAATGAGATAGTTTCTTGGAGACATAAAGGGTAGGGGATGAATGAAATCTTTATCCTGTTTAAGGTTATTTAAGATTATGGGAGTAAAATTTTGTACGCTTTTAGCAATTACATTATCATCCATAAATAAAGCATAACCTGAATTATCTTCATCCTCAGGGATTTTATGAACTAATTCAAGTATGTTGCCGTCTTGTTCCAGAGAAAACACAAGACCAATATCTGCATTCGCTTCTGATAAAGCAATTTCCAGGGTTTTTTTATAAATGTCGGCTAAATCCGTTGCATATAACGTGCCTTCACTTATTAGAGAAAGCAAAGATATTTGTTTATAATGTGTTAATCCGAATTTAACCAAATCGGAAATTTCATATTTAGATTTAACGAGTTCAATAAAAATATTGAAGAAAGAATTGACTTTTTCAATATTTATATGATTTTCCTTGAAGATAAAGCACAAAAATCCGGATAAGTTGTTATAAACATTAATGGGTTTTACTAAAATTCTATAATTATCAAAATCAGCCGGATAGATTTCATTTTCTTCAATTTCGGTTATAGTGTTATAAGTTTCACAAACCGATATTAAAACATTTTTTAATCCGGGATAAAAAGAAAATTTATTTATCAGGTAATCATCCACCGGGGTAGGGATTTCTGCATTTTCATTTAATATAATTACAGGGTGTTCTAAAACAATATAAGCCTTATCGAGAAAATTAATAATTTCAGTAAAAGATAGTAAGTTATTTAAACTGTAATCTAATTCACTCAAACTAAATTTCAACCTCTTTATACTTTATAAATTTTCTATTAACTTTATTGACAATTTCTTCCGGAGTAATTTCTCCGTCAATCATTTCTAAATCATATCCCAATAAAGTACCGTAGTTTTTATCACCAACTTCTTTAATCAATATAGATTTAATATCTTTGGTAACCTGATGACTTTGCAGTTCTTTATAAAAGTCTGCTAAAGGCATATCAGTTAATTTGTCACTCATAATAATCATATCAGGCATTACTGCGAAACATTTATTTAAGCCTTCTTTTGCGCTTCTAGCCAGAAAGATATCATAATTATTTTGTGTTAGATATACGGATAATTGATAAGAAAGCGTTTCATTATTTATATCTAACAATATTTTAGGTTTTTCTGTATCAAATAAGTGATTTATTCTTTTAATTAACAAAACGTTTTCAGGCGGATCCTTGGTAATCCGTTGCTGAAGATATGGAAGGTTTTCACCTGAAAGATATGAATTTAAAATTATGGGTATTGAAAACCGCATTTCATTTAATGTTTCAAATAATTTATCTGTACGCAAATCCTTATGGTCAAGAATAATAAGGTCTATTAAATGATTGCCTAGAATCTCAATTGCTTTATCTATTTCATTTGCAATAAATACAGTATATCTCATTAACCGATTTGACAAATTGTTTGAATATATTTCATCCTTATCAATTATTAATATATTTTTAAGTAAATCGTTTTCCCGTTTGTCTGAACTGCTTTGTGCTTTCCTTCTGTATGTAGGCATGCTGAAATAGAATTTTGAACCTCTTCCATAGTCGGATTCAACCCAGATATTGCCTTGATGAGACTCCATAATTTGTTTACAAATGGGAAGGCCTAAACCCGTTCCTTGAGGTTTATCTGTCAGCGTATCTCCTATCTGTTTAAACTTATCAAAGACTTTTGGGAGATTGTCTTTGGAAATACCTATTCCCGTATCAGAAATTGAAACCACAACGTAACTGTTTGTTTCATCAATTAAAGGAAAACTTTTCTTGATTTGGTCAAGTGAGAAATCTTTATGGATTAATTGATTCAAAGTAACCTTCTTGATAACTATATCTATCTTTCCACCCGGCTCTGTAAACTTTGACGCATTTGAAATTAAATTCGTTATTACCTGAGTTATTCTATCTTTATCAGCAACGACAAACGGTATTTTTGCGTTCTTTTTCAAACTTATTGTAACCCCGGCTTGCTGAATTAATGAATACAAACTTCTTATCTGCTGTCTCATTAATTCAACTATGTCAAGCGGAACGAATTCAAACTCTAGTTTTCCTGCTTCAAGTTTGGCATGGTCAAGTATATCATTAATTAAACGCGTTAACCTGTCCGCTTCAGAATCAATAATTTTTAAGAATTCCTCTCTGTCTTTTGCGGAACTATGGGGGTCAGCGAGCAAAATCTTAGCAAATGCTTTGATAGATGTTAGTGGAGTTCTTAACTCGTGGCTCACGGTTGACACAAAATCGGTTTTCATTTTATCGAGTTTTTTCTCTTCTGTAATATCCCTTAAGATTGTTACATAACGCATTTTACGGTTTTCTCTAATTACAAGCGCGGATGAAACCATGAAATATTTTTCTTCGGAAAAAATTTCAGGCATATCCTGCTGGGAAACAGTTACTTCTCTTGTAAACAATCCTTCATTTTCACGGATGTTCTGGTAAAAGAATTCAGTCAAAGACGGAACCTGAAAAACCGCAGTTATTGAAGAATTTAAATATTTCTTATCATCCCTAATGTGAAAAGACCGCATAAACGCGTCGTTTAACATTTCAATTCTATGCTCACCGTCTGTTACAACCAGCGGATCGCCAATAGACTGAATGATTTTTTGCAGTTCTTCTTTTTGTGAGAATATAATTTCATAGCTGTTTCTTAACTCAAGTGTCTGGTCGGCAACCTTTTGTTCAAGGTCGCTATACAACATAGAGTTTTGTATACCGATACCTATCTGCGTTGTTAGGGTTCTAATCAACCTTACAATATCCTCGTCAACGGTTTTGCCTTCATCAATCTCAATTTTTATTACACCGACCTGTTCCTGGTTAACAACCATTGGACTTAAAATTACCCAGTTTTCATTACCTGATTCCTGCTTCATCATTTCCGGAAACTGGTTTAATACAATAGCATCGTTTAACATAAAAGCGAGCTGTACAAGCTCATCATCGTGAGCAAGTTCAAGATGATCGCTTCTGCCAAGGTTTATTCCACTCGCGAGTTGAAAGTTTTTCGTTTTACTGTCCATTATGTAAATTAATATTTTGGAAAAATCAATAATTGATTTTAATACCTGTTTGGCCGTATCCATTACCTGATTAACGTTTAAAGTAATAGCAATTTCAGAGTTCAATTTGTAGATTGTGGTTAATTCGTTAATTCTCGTTTTTAAAGTTTCAGAATCCTTTTTAAACGTTTCCGCCATTTTGTTTAAGTTTTTCGCAAGCGGCTTTAATTCAGACGGAAAGTTCTCAATTATTAAAAGATGGTCAAGATTGCCTTTTCCAAGATAATCCGTTTCATCAATGATTTTTTTCATTGGTTTTAAAAGCAACGAGTTAATGAAAAAAATATTCGCCAATATAATCAAAAACGCGGAACCGGCGACTAAGAGAATCCTAATTGAAGAATTTAGTTTGCTCACAAAAACAAAATACAATGCAGTGAAGATTAAAATGAGTATTATATTAATAAGAAGAAATTTAAGTTTAATGCTGCTTTTAATGTTTACTTTTGGTGCATTCATTTCATTATTCAGAATATTTTATTAAATTTAATTGTCAATATAATTATTATTGCAACTTAACATTATAATTATCGGATTTAATATTTTGTTAGCGCAAAATTCGCCTTCAAAATTATAAAATTATTTTATTATTTGTTTATGAATAAGTTATGGAGAAAGTAATGGAAAATGAAAAAAAATTTCACTATAAAAGTTTCTTAAGAACAATGTACGCGTTATTCGGCCTTTTCATGGCTCTAAACGGTTTTTTCGTTTTTAGAAAAATGATAAAAATGAAAGGCAATCATCAAATCATCGGCGGGCTTATGTTCGCTGCCGGAGCTATAGCTCTATTTTTATTCTACTTTTACACTAAAGTGCCTTATGTAACTTTGTTGGGAACGTCTAAACTAAAATTTAAAGCACATCCATTATATTCGGAAAAATTGATTTCCAAAGACTACGTTAAATCAATTACCGAAGTACGTGAAAAAGTATACGAGATTATTTATTCAGACAGCAACGGAGCACAGCATAAAACTACTGTAAACGCTGCTATGATAGACAACGAGAAACAAGCAGAACTCGTTAGCATTATAAAATCTTTTTCCCCTGAAAGTAAAAGTGAGACTCCGGAAGAAAAATCGGATAGTTAACATAGAGTAATAAGAGTTGATAATGTCTGATGTTGCTTTTTTAATAAGATAATAACTTGGTTTGTTTTCATAAAGACATTACCTGAACTTCAACCAACGCGTTGCCTTGTCCTTATATGTAACTTTAACCGTTGTATTGTTGTTGAGGAATTCGATGGCTTTAATGTAATTTTTAGAATCTTTAAACCGTTTATATTTTAAAAGAGTTCCGTTTATAGTGTCAAATATGGCAAGAAACTCAAAACTAACTGCAACGAAAAATTTATCATTTGGAGAAAATCCAAAGCCTGTAAATATTATTTTTGAATTTCCAAATTTTTGTTTAATATTTGAATAATTACCGTAATATGATTTAAAAACCGGCCAGATTAAAGTGGTTTTTCCTTTATATTTAGAAATATCAAAATAATGATATGGTAGTACATGGTTCGCATATTCATATATATAGTATTTGCCGGTATTTGAAATAAAGACAAAGTCTTTTTTTCCGGTTTTAAATGTCTCATACTTTCCGGTTTTAATATTAAGTATTCCAAAATTGTATTGCTGCCAGCTATATAAATTATGAGAGGAATATAGATTTTTTTTCTTATAGTAAAAATATACTTTTACATCCCTAACAATTAAATTGCCCTTTTTAGCAATAAATAAGGAATCTTTATTAAAAAAATGAAATTTTATAAGAAATTTCCATCCCATTTTAAAATCTAAATTCCTAAAATTTCCAAACGCCTTTATAAATTTTCCAGTTTTTAAATCAAAGATTTTTATCACTCCGTTGGAATAAGCAACGGCTCTCCTTTTACCATCTAGTGAAATCTTATTATGAACAATTTTCACTTCTTTTCCATAGTTAGGGTTTTTGAAGATAGAATAATAACCATGCAGAGTTTTAGAAAAAGCAGGATATTTCTTTTGCAAATCATCAAACAAAAATCCATTACCTTTGTATGGCTTACAATAAAGTTTAGCTGCAAGAATTATATGCTTTCTCGTTATTGCTGCTCCGTATTTCATTACCAGTTTCAAACATGAAACACTTTTCCGCCGTATTGCCATCGTGGTCGCGGTTTCTCCGGTTTTATCTTTATGCAGAACATCAGCCCCTTTTTCAAGCAGATACTTTACAACGTGTTTATGTTTGCCATATACAGCGTATATTAAAGCTGTCCTGCCTTTTTCGTTAGCACGGTTTATATCCGCGCCGTGTTTCAACAATAGTTTAACTATACCCAGGCTTCCCCTTAAAGCAGCAACGATAAGGGCAGAGTCACCGTCTTTATCCCCTAGGTTAACTTTTGCCCCTTTATTTAGTAAGT
>CALGPD010000332.1 GCA_937960625.1 uncultured Spirochaetia bacterium
GGTTAAACATTCGCGTTCTGTAAAAAGATATAGAGACAACCCCTCGGTTGTGCGTGAAATGATGCAGGAAGGGATGATTAAGTTAACCGGTAAATCATCATCAAATGCTGCATGGAAAGTGTTTTTTGCTTCTGATGATATTGTTGCTGTGAAAGTAAACCCTATTGACCATATACACCGTATGGTTACTCATAAATCTATGGTAGATGAAGTTATTAGAAATCTTATTCAGGCAGGAGTTGCCCCTAACAATATAATTATTTGGGACAGGTTTGAGCCACATATCAGAGATGCAGGGTTTAGAGTAAATCATGGCAGGCATGGTGTCCGTTATATGGGAACTGAGTTTAGGCTTAGAGGCAAAAAATTTATTCTTGATTACGGTAAATATTACTATGCTAATCCTGCTTCAAGGGTTCTTGGTAAAAAGTCTTATTTTTCAAGTATAGTTACTAAGATGTGTACTAAAATGATAAATATGCCGGTTTTAAAAGACCATGCTGATGCAGGTATTACTTTTTGTTTGAAAAATATGGCATTTGGCGCGGTTAATAATACAAGGCGTTTTCACGCTTCATCCTGCAATCCAATGATAGCAGAAGTATGCGCTAACCCGGTTATAAAAAATAAAACAGTTTTAAATATCGGTGACGGGCTTAATGCAATTTTTGAGGGCGGGCCGTTTCTAAAAAGTTACCGTAACCGGTGGATGGAGAAATCTATCTTTTTCGGTACAGATATGGTTGCAATGGACCGTGTAGCGCTTGATATTATTGAAAAGAAACGAAAAGAAAAACGTTTGCCTTCTTTATGGAGAAAATATTATAAACCTTACCATATCGAAACATGCGGTAAAAAAGGAGTTGGCGAACACGTTTTAAGTAAAATTAATCATGATATAATAAAATTAGCATAATTTAAGGAGTTATTTTTTATGAAACACAAAATTTTTATCTATAGTTTTTTATTAATCTTTTTACTTTCAGGTTTAAACTTTGCACAGGAAGAATCTGATTTAGAAAAGCTTTTTCCTGATACATCAGTTATGGCAGGCCATAAATTATTGTCAAAAATTAAAACCTATCCGGGCAGAAAGCTTTTTGATTTAATAAACGGCGGCGGAGAAGTTTATTTTGAATATGGATATAAAAACGTTGCCAGTGCAAGATATGCAAAAGGAGAATCCGGAATAACAATTCAATTTTATGAAATGGAAAACCCTGCTGCAGCTTTTGGTATCTACACTTTTAACAGAAACCCTGATGATACAATACAACAATTTGAAGGTATAAACGAGCTTAATGTTCAACCTAATGGTGTTAGTTTTTATATTAATAAATACTACATTAAAATTGAAAGTTTTGATGAAGGCGCTGCTATCGTAAAGTTAATTAAAAGTATTGCCGCGAATATGATTAAAAAAATTAGAACTAAATATCCCGAAAAGAAAACAGTAAATATTCCGCTGCCTAAAACGGGTAAAAAATCTAATACTTTAAAAGTATTAGCCGGTAATATTACAGCCGGAGCAGGCGACTATTTTTATCAAGGCAATCCTTTAAAATTTGGAAAAAATAAAGTTGCTTTTTTTGCGAAATATTTTCATCGTATGAGCGGCGCTGACACAATAGAGTTCGGTATTGCTGCAATTAAAAAAGAACAGTGTAAAGAGAGCAAAGCTTTATATTTAATCGGGAATAAACTTCACGGTTCTAAAGAAAACGCTTTAACAAATTCTTTTTACTTTGATAATTTACCTATACTTGGGTTCAAAAAAGATAATAACAGGTATTTTATATACCGCGGCAACGAGTATATTTATATATTTTCAATGATAAATGAAAAAGAATTTTTAAAAGCAATAAAATTCGTTGAAATGAACAAAGCGGAATTTAAGTAATTTACCGGGACTAAAAGTTGGTAGATTTTTTTAAAGCTTTAGTTGCCAATGATTTAAAACCTTTATCTTTATTGTTCACTTTATTTCTAGGATTTATTCTATCCGGAATTATTGGTTTTGAACGAGAACATCGACAGCAGGTAGCAGGTCTACGCACTCACATATTAATTTGTTTGGGCGCGGTTACTTTTACTTTAGTATCAAGGTTTATATTTAAGTTACACCCTACTGTAGATGCTTCACGTATCCCTTCTTCAGTTGTTTCAGGCATTGGTTTTATCGCTGTTGGAGCAATCATCCGTCTGGGATTTTCTGTTAAAGGCGTTACTACTGTAACTTCGATCTGGTCGGTGGCTGCAATAGGCGTTGCGGTTGGAAGCGGGTATTACGTTCTTGCCGTTTTTACAACGGTATTCGTTATGATTACTTTAACCTTTGTAGGCTGGATATCTATCAAGTATTTATCAAAGAAACAATATCACAAAATTCTCGTTAGCGGTAAACCGGATAAAAATTTTACACTTCAGGTGACTCAAATTTTAACCGGCCATGATATTAAAATCAGGCAAATGAGTGTAAACGAAACGGAAAAGAAAATAGAAATAAATTACCTCGTTATGATTGAAAAAAACGAAAACATAAAAAATCTTGCTGATTCTCTTCATGAAATTGCAGGTGTTACAAAAGTTGAAATTAATTACTAGTCTATCCTTAGCCATATCTTAGGGATTTTTATGAGTAAGAAACAGGAATTAATTTTCAAGCTCATTAAACATTTCTTCAATACTATTGTAGCCCGTTAAATTGTTCCTTATTTCTGCGTCTTTCATAGCTTTAATAGTTGGATCAAATATTCTAAAGCAAAATTCTAGCTACCACTTAAAAGAATTACAAATCAAGTCTTTGACCTTTTTTGTCACTTTTTCCAGAGGTAAGCTGCCGTCAATAATTATCACGTTGTGTTCTATTTTATATCGATCTGCAAATAGAAGGTAGTTTTCCCTTACTTTTTTTTGAAAATCAAGTTTTTCATATGCTTCTCTGGGCTGGCTTTTTTTTCTTTCAAGCGAGATAACCGGATCAATGTCAATTAAAATTGTTAAATCGGGTTTTAGATGGTAATTGTTAACGCGGTTCACAAAATCCGTATCTACTTTCACGCTTTGATAAGCCATTGACGATATAAAATATCTGTCGGAAATAACGTTTTTCCCTGAATTAATATTTGGGCGTATAACATTATGAATATGGTCAAGACGGTCTGCCGCGAATAATAAAGCCATTGTTTCTTCCTCAAAAGAAAAATTCCCTTTGAGAAACTGCCTGATTAGTTTTCCGATTGTTCTGTCAGAAGGCTCTTTGGTTAGAATTGAAGGTTTGCCTTGTTTATTTAAAGTGTTTGCTAATATTTTTGACTGTGTTGTTGTGCCTGCACCGTCAAGGCCCTCAAAAACGATAAATTTCCCTTTGCTATTCAATGTTACTCCCTGTCATTATACCGGTTTCAATTATTAAGCCTGTTTTTATGTTGTAAATGATAAAAATACCTTTAATAAGTTTGCCGTTGTTATAGAAATAATACCATTCTTCTTCTTTTTTATCATGAAAAAATTTAGCCCTTTTTAATAATTGTTCTGTTTTTGAGAATATATAAACATTTCTCGGTTCTTTTGCAAGAATAATTCCGCAGCATCCTGTATAATCTATTATTAGCCGTTTTATACCTTTATCATCAACGTAAAGTTTATAATACCCGGAACTTCCTTTGTAATGTTTTAATATGCCTGCGAGTTTTTTATTGCGCTTAATCATACCGTATTCTTTATTAAGTAGATAATCCCAATGTGCTTTTGTAATGGGTTTGAATATTTTTTCAATGTTTTTCTTTTTAGTGATTTTGAGTTTTGTATATAGCCCGGTGAATTTTACTCCATCAGGTTTTTTAATATTTTTTACTAAAAATTCACGGAGAGGAATTTCATTATTAATCATTTCAAGGTTTTTTCTGGCAATGGACGAGAGTTTATTTTCATTTTCAGGTTTAAACCATTTTTTAGATTTAATATACATTTTCTGCCATGGTTTTCCATACAATTTTCCGTGCCTTGCATATATTTCAGATTTCATTAGCATTAGTTCTATTTTGGTATATTTTTTAAGTTTTTCTTTTTGAATTATTTTTTCAGGTATATAAATGTAACTTAAATCATAAGCCGGAGGATTAGCCTTCTTGTCATGTGCCGGATTTTCATTGCCGTTGCAGTAAAATAACGTAAGTGATAAAATAGTAATAAGCGTTTTTTTCATTTTTTACCTATTTTAAAAATATTAATTTTGAAACTATAAATTTAACATACGGTTACAAATATTTCAATGTACATTGATTATGAACCTATG
>CALGPD010000333.1 GCA_937960625.1 uncultured Spirochaetia bacterium
CATATGCGCTGAAGTGGTATGAATCCGCATTAAGGTTAGGCTGTAACCGGGTTAAACTGTTGAAAAGACGAAGCAGAACGTATTTAAATATGAAACGCTATAGTGATGCTAAAACTGATCTTGATCAGCTTATGAAAATTGATTCAAAAAATATCGCGCATGTTTACAGCTATGCTGATTTATACCAAAAGCAAAGTGATTACGTTAATTATACCGTATTCATAGAAAAATATTTGAGCAAGAATCATAGACTATCTAAAAAAGATGATGAACTCCTTAGATGGAAGCTTGTCAATGGTTATTATAATATGAAGAAATCGAAATATAAGAAATCCTTATATCACCTTAAAATTCTTATGAAGAAATACCCTAAGCATAAAAGGTTTAAACATTATGTACGATGGTATGATTTCCTCAGGCCTAAATATGCATTCGCGGAATATAAGCGTATTATTGAAAAAAGATACCATAAAGCAATAAGGAAGAATAACAACGAACTCGTTATGATGCTCATATGTGATACAAAATATCAGAGGCATATTAAATGCACGTTTACTCCGAAACCGGCTGGTATCCGGTATGTGCATATAAACGGTAATAAATACGCTGTGCTTAAATATTATAAGATTCCAAAATCAATTCGCGTTAAGATAAGATTCAAGATACAGCCTATGGGATTGGGTGACGGAAATTTCATTTTTACAAAAGATAAAGATGACATGAAAAAATATACTATATATGAGACAGACTATAAATTTGCAGACAGAAAAAACATTCCTTATATGAAAAAACTAGTTGCTAAAATAACCGGAAGTGAGACTGATGAATTTAAAAAAGCATACATGATTTTTAAGTGGTCTCTAAAACGCATGATTTACGCCAAAGCTCCGTATTGGAAACCGGTAAAGTATTATATATTAAACCGTAAGGGGGACTGCTGGGCATTCGCTCTTGTGTTTACCTCTTTATGCCGTGTGGCAGGCATTCCCGCGCGTATGCTTTGGGGCCCTGTATACAGCGCGGTTAAAGATCAAAACGGCTATTTAAGATCACATGTTACAAGTGAGTTTTACATAAAAGGCAAAGGCTGGCTACCCGTGAATAACACATACGACCAGTTCGCCAAATCTTCAAATGTATTATACCACCACAGATACGGCTGGGATCTGCCGAAATATACGAGATGGATTGTTAAAATTATCAGAGTTTATTACCGTGATTACTACGGCAGATTGATTATGCGCACAAACGGCAAGCTAAAGTGAATGGGAGAACTGACCATTTTTATTTCCTGCTTTAACAAAAAATTATAAATACATTAATATCCGGAAACATGCTTTTGAAAATAGTTTTTTGCCAATAATTTCAAATCCAACATCATCGGGTTGATATTGCGTTAAATTCGGTCCTGAAAAAGCGCGATATACTGGATAATTATTACCTCCGCTCCAGGTTCCAGGGCGTATTCCGGGGATTTCTAATGTCATATGGCCTAAATCGCAAATCGAGCGGAGTAAATATTTATCAACGTCTAAAAATTCATTTTCAAAGTTCGCGTTCCATTCCCGCATTCCCGGTGCAGCTAAAGAACTTAATCCTAATATGGAGTTTTTCGTTTCGTATTCACCAAAATAGTTTATAAAACTCACGCTTTCACTTTGATTGTAATATCCCATTGTGCTTTCTTCATCAATAGAATATTTTTCCGTTGAAATAAATACCTGATTTGCATTAACGTCAAATTCGTTACCCCATGGATACAAATATTCCTGTTTACCGCGCATTGCAGCCTCCCATTCATACCAACGCGGTAAAATCCCCCCTAGAGAATTGCAAATTTTATCCGCTGTTTGCGCATCAACCATAGCAAAACCGCCCGGGTTTAATTCATCAACGTTTTTAATAATATTATTAAAATTTTCCAATACGTTTCTGCAATTAATCAAATCATTAATTTTAATGGGTTCGCGGGTTATTTTAAAACTTTTAATGCTCACTTTTTTCACAGGTGTGGTACGTGTTTTTATAAATGAGTGTTTTGCCGGTGCTGCAAATAATTGGCCTTTTTCATACCCCACATGGTATTCACCCGCAGGAACGCGTAGAAAATTTAAATCGTACGGTTTCACGTTGTTATCCTGTTTATTTAATAATTTATCATACCACATATCCCTATGCGGGCATCAAGCATTTTTTTATCCAAAGCGTAAAAAGTTGTAAAGGCGTTATAGAGCGCATATTTGAGGGTGAGTAAATCATGTTTTATACCGGTGATTATTAAAACGCGGAATTGTTTTTTCATTTTTAAACCGCAATATAGACGTCGATAAATACAATATTTTCTATGAAGGTGTAAACTTACGGCTTTTTAAAACCTGCTTACAGCGACGCACCTCCGAATATGAATTTTAGGAAAATAATGTTAAAGAAAATAGATTAAACTGATTTTTATATTATAAGGAAAATTTACACATATACTTATCTCGGTTTACGCAGAGACATCGGCTTGTGATATTAGTGATATAACCCCCGGGCATAGTCTTTGCGAGCGACAGCGAAGCAATCCCCCCGGGTATATTTGGAACAGGCAAAAAAACAAGTGTTATCGTAAAACAATAACCGGTATTTTTTTTTATTTTCAAACCACAATATGGACGCATATGAACGCAAAATGAGCTTAAAAAAACATTTTTTCTTTAGTGTGTTTTTCATATATATGTTAGCTTCAGTTTTTTTATTGAATATTTTCACATAAAATGATATAAATAATTGTACACTGGAGCAATAATGCAATATAAAGCAGAATTTAAACCCAAAGCTATTAAAGACCTAAAATCTATTGATAAAAAGCAGGCAGAAAAGATATTTGAATCCATTGAAAAGTTAGAAAACAATTTATCCGGTGATGTTAAAAAACTTACAAATTTTACTCCTGAATACCGTTTACGTGCCGGAAATTACAGAGTTTTGTTTGAAATCCATAATGAAAATATTATAATTTATAGAGTATTGCATAGAAAAGATGCGTATAAATAGAGGTTTACATGAAATTACACCCTGAATATTTAGTTAAAGACGGGAAAAAACAGTTCGTTGTACTTACCATAGAAGAATTTGAAAGAGTGAAAACCGCGCTTCAAGATTACGAAGACTTACAGGAATTAAGAAAAGCCAAAGACAACGAAGAAACCGAGGCCACGGTTTCATTGGAACTGGCAAAAAAACAAGTGTTATTGTAAAACAATAACCGGTATTGTTTCTTTATTTTCAAACCACAATATGGACGCGTATGAACGCAACGTAAAACCGGCGGAAAGCAAGAACGCCCTGACACATAGGGGTATTAAAATTAACCCGTTGTCTATTCGCTAACCTCTACTCTGTCTCCAGTTTAAGGATTTAAAAGTACGGTGTTTTGACAATTAACTGATTTATGAAGTGTATTATTCTTTCCTTGTCAATTACTGAATTAATATTTGTTCATAATCTTTATCAGTAGTATAAGTATTATTAAATGTGTTATATTCAAAAAGTAAAATATGCTTTTGATTATATTTATACAAAAAAAATCTTACGCTACCTTTTCGAAATTGAACTAACCCACCAAAAAAACAATATTATAATTAAAATTAAAAATACCAGTAATCCTAAAGCAATTTTTAAACATCCGTTTTTTTCTCTAT
>CALGPD010000334.1 GCA_937960625.1 uncultured Spirochaetia bacterium
ACATTGAAGGTATAAGCAAGCTCACCTATTTCATCATGCGTGTTTATTTCAGCACGGATATTTCTATTTCCATTATTAAATTCGTTAATTGTGTTTTTAAGATAGCTTAAAGGTTTAGTTATATTAAAGGCAAGGGAAATTAAAAAAGGCAGAATTATTATAATAATACCAAATGTACTAAAAAACATTGTATTCCGGACTTTGTGTATTTTACTCAGCAATGTATCATTTTTAATAAAAGTAAAAAACCTGAACCCTAGTAAATCAGAAAAGTAATGGCTGCAAATATAATCAGTATTTTTTAGTTTCAGTTTAAAATATCCGCTTTTTCTTCCTTTTAAAATATTGTTATCTATTCCAAGGCTTTTTAACGTTTTTGATTTTAGTTTCCGGTAATCAGGATAAGAAATTAGATTACCTTTGCTGTCTGAAACAAAAACTTTTCCGGTTTTAAAAATTTTAATCTGTTTTAGTCTTTTAGTTAGAAAACTTAGAGATAAATCAATTCCCAATACACCGATAACTTTATTCTGCTTTTTTACCGTTGTAACGAAACTAATTATATATACATCATCCACTTTAAAATAATACGGCTCACTAATACTTACCTTATTTTTATTTTTCATGGCTGTAATATAATAAGGCCTTTGAATCGGATTATAATTTTTCATGATAGCTGAAAAAGGATATTGAACATAACCTTTATAAGCGGTTGCAAAATAAACATAGGCATGATTTCTATGCGTTTGCCCGAACCTCTTAAACAAAGCCAATATTTTTTTTTCGGAAACAGACATTTTATCGGGTTCAAATTTGCTTATCTTATTTTTATAGAAATACGACGTAATATTTTTCCCGCTGTTCACTACAAGGCCATGGTTGGCAAGGTACATACAATTTTTTTTAATAAATTTGAAATACAATTCAAATGAACGGCTTAGATGATGCAAAGTTATTACAGAATCTTTATAAAAATTATCTTTTATATCCTGTTTGGCAACTGAATTAAGAAATAGAATAAATAATATAATTAAAGCAATTAAAATAGGAAGAAAAAAAAGAATTAATTTAAATTTTAAACCGGTTTTATTTGATTCCATAACTTACTATAACTATATATTTACTTTATAATCAATCAATATTTATGACTTTTATATTAATTGTCAATTTCTAATTACAGACATTTTACTGACTTATTAGCAAAAAAAATCAGTAAAAATCTTCACAAATTTATCCGGTGCTTCAACATTTAGCGAATGTCCGACACCCTGAATTATCTCAAGTTTTGCATTTGGCTGTTTGTCTGCCATTTCCACTACATCATCTTTAGGTATCCATAAATCCTGTTCACCCCAAAGAATTAAATGTTCATGTTTTATATCAGGCATTTTAGAAGCAAGTTCCCCGGAATTAAATTCTTTTTCAAGATTATGCGGAGTTCCAAACCAGATTCCGTCTGATAATAACTGGGTCTTATCAATGAGCAGATTAAATAAATCCTTTTGCTCCCGGGTAACACCCTCCGCAAACTCAGGATTATTTCCAGGTTGTAAAGATTCAGCAACGAATAAAGTCGGGGCAGCAGAAGCAAGACCGGCAAAAGCAACGTTTCTATCAGCTTTCATCATCTTAAATAACTCAATAGCTTCAGGGCCGAGTATAGCGCCCTTTGGAGTTATTGGGTCGAGGCAAAATACTTTACCAAACATATCCGGTTCCATTAAAAGCATACGCGTTGCAATTATTCCTCCTGTAGAATGATTTGCCAAATTACATTTTTTAATACCCAGGTTTTTTATTGCGTTTAGCATATCAATTGCATGCTGCTTAAAAGTATAATTGCTGTAATCAGAATCAGGTTCAGGTTTATCAGAACCGCCGCACCCGCGCCAATCAAAAGCATATATATGAAGGTCTTCAGGTAATTTTGGCCATACAAGGTCCATCCAGTTAACACATCCCAGATTACCGTGTATAAAGACAACGATATTGTCTCCTTTTCCAAATTCAACGTAATTTAAATTTATATCACCCGCTTTAACTAAAGCCATAACAACACCTCTTTCTAAAATTAATAATTTCTGATTTTAATTTAAAAAGCCGGACAAAAATGTCCGGCATTTATATAATATATCTATTTTACTTATTTTTTATCAGGGATTCTAGCCCATGACATTATTTCAGCGTCTGAAGAAGCTCCGTTTACTGTATTTGTTTTTGCAAATTTAATAACATCATCAGCAAAATCATCAGGAACATCTGTATGTACAAAATGGCCAACTCCTGAATATAATTTAACAACAGGTTTATTCCTCGCTCTTTTCATTGTCTTATAAAATGGTAAAATAATACCTTTCTTTAAACCTTTTTTAATCATTCCGCTTAATCTTGTAGGAATAAAAGGCTCGGTTTCACCGAATGCTACAAAAATTGGCACTCTAATCCGGTTATATTTATTATAAATATACATGGGATTAGTTGGAAACATTTCAATACCTAAAGTATAAATGTCTCTTATATACGTTGTACAATAAGCTTTATATTCTCTTTGATTTCCTTTAATCATTTTAACACGTACCTGAGTAATGAAATCTGTGTATTCATTACGTTTTCGAAAATAACCCAATGGAGAATCAACTACATCACCGGCTTTATTTCTTGCTTTAAAGTAATAAAACAACCTGACTTTGTCTTCAGTTTTAGCAAGCTCGCCTTTTAGAAGTTTTGCGGCAAGTTTATTTGCTCTCCATTTATTAATATCATCTTTTAATTTTGGATTAAATAATGGAGCCCTGTACGTTTCCAATCCCGCAGGTGCCTCTAAAACGAGTTTTGAAACCGCGCGGGGGAAAGTTAAAGCATATCCTAAAACCCATTGTCCGCCTAAAGAATGGCCGAGGTAGACCGCTTTTTTAATACCTAATTTATTTACTATTAAATCATGAATTGCATAGCGTGTATGCTGTAAAGTTCTGCTAATATTTTTATTAATATTAGGAGGAAGAGATTTTCCATAAAACGGTAAATCCGGTACAACAACTCTAAATCCCGCAGCAATTAGCCGTTTCATTGTATGTCCAAAATAACCTCCAAAAACGCCTTTACCATGTATTAATACGATAATAGGCGGATTTGCAACACCCTTTGGTTTTTCGTCCATATATGCTATTTTCCAATTAACATTGTTATTATCCCTAGCCATTTTGTAGTAAACAGAATAAGGATATTTTACCTGATCCCTAAAAAAGCTTTTGCTTGGATCAGGATCATCAACTTTCCAAGCATAATTACCGCCTGATTTTGATGAACCGCCGCACCCCGTTAGTAAAACAATAAATACCAACGAGATTAATGAAATAATTCTTAACTTAAGTTTTTTCCTCATAATAAACCCTCCGAAATTTACTATTTAAGTATACTTAAACATTAAAATCTATATTTACTGGTGAATTAGTATACTATACAATGCTATAAAATTGCAAAACTTTTTTTTAAAAACCATAAAAAACAACTGGTTTTTATTATTTTTACCATAAATCTTGATATTGTAAAACAATGTAAGCATATCAGGGATAACCCTATGATTAATTTTCATTCTCTTTCTAAATTATTAAAAAACAAAATAACAAATAAAAATTCATATACATATGATTTTAAATCACTTTTTAAAATATTTTTAATGATTTTGAAATAAAATTATTGACATCAACAAGCCATACGTAATAATGTATAAATGTATTACCGTTTATATAATAACGTTTTGCGGGATCGAGGTGGAATATGGCTTTATTTAATTACAAAAATGTTGAAATTTACTATGAATTTGCTGGGAATGTAAAAGATCCGTGCATTGTTTTTATAAACGGATTAACCCAACAAGTTCAGCATTGGGCTTATTATAAAGATTATTTTAAGAATAGAGGCTGTTCGGTACTGCTTTTTGATTTGATGGGGCAAGGCTCAAGCGTTAAGCCAACTCTTTTCATTGATTTTCAAGACAATCAAAACGTTCTTGCAGGTCTTCTAGACAAACTGACAATTGATAAGGCTTATATTGCGGGCATATCATTTGGCGGAGTAGTAGTATTACGCTTTGGTATTGAATATCCCGAAAAAGTTAAGGGATTAATTCCAATGAGTACTTTTAGTGAAATGGATGCCCAGCTTCAGTTCATAGGCAATAATCTTTATGAAGGCATGGTTGGAATCGGATTTGAATATCTGGTTAAACAATTTGTGCCTTTTAATTTCAGCGCTAATTGGATTGGCAATAATGCTGATAAACTCCCTATTGCTATTAGAGAAAGCTTTAATAATAATGATTTATATGGAATACAAAACATGATGGAATCACTTGCACGGTTTCAGGGTTTTACCCATGAATTAAAACAAATCAAAGCACCGACTTTAATAATGAATGGTGAGTTTGATTATTTAACCGACAGGGAAGCACATGAGATATTAAGAAAAGAAATACCTAATTCAAGATTATTGTTAATGCAGAAAGTATGTCATGCATTCACTCTGGAAATCCCGGATATAGTGTGCAGACTCATAGAAGATTTCGTTTTAACAGTTGAAAAAGGTGAATGGAAAGCAAAACAAGACGTTATGATTGCCGCGGATGATGTAAATTCAAAAGAATTGTATTTTCCGTGCCAGGGAGACCACACAAGGCTGATACCTATAAATAACATTAAAAAACCGTCAAAAGCTAATACAACCGGAGTTACGCAGAAAAATTCGCAAAAATCCGGAAAAACTAAACCGGAGGCTTAAAAATGTCACAAAAATTAATCGAAATAAAGAATAAAGCAAAAGAGTACTTTTCAAAAAACGAATTAAATGCTGACCATGAAACTGCTATTACACTTTTTATATCCGGTGTAAAATCAGCAAACGTTCTAATACTATCAAAAATTGAAATACAACCTGTAGACTGGCATGCATACAAATATATGCATGCACAGTATTTTAAGGATTTACAATTATTCTCTCTATTAAACAGGTCAACGAATTGGAGCTATAACCCGTACATTTACTATCAACTGTCTTCTCAAACATTCAATTTATGGGGAACATCTAACTTAAATACTTATATTCTTGGCGCATTCGATCTTGATGCTAAATTTTTCAGATATTTATCATTAAGCCATGCATTTAAAACGGAAATCCGTTTTATACCCTTATTCCCTTCTGATTTAAGTCTGGATACTCCGTTTTTATCAGCACTTTACGATGTTGAAGTACAAAACCAGAGAGAGATACAAACTCAAATATCTATGTTAAAAAACATTGAAGTCCCTTCTTTAACAGTTGAACAAAAAGAAGAAATAGTAAGAAACGAAAGACAGGTTGTAGCAGATTCGTATGTAGATTTTTTAAAATTTTTAATTACTATATAAACAAAAACACTATCAATAATTAAAGGAGATAATTTATGGCAAAGTTACCTATTGTATTTGTACACGGAAACGGAGATTCATCAGCTGTATGGAATATTCAAATGGAAAGATTCAAAAGCGCGGGATATGATTCACTGCACGCTGTTGACCTTAACCCTCCGGGAAATGAATCATGTATATTTTATGCTGAACAGGTCAAAGAGTTCGTTGACAAAGTTATACAGCAAACCGGAACCGCGAAAATCGATATAATCGCGCATTCGCTCGCTGTTACTACAGTAAGGCATTATTTAAAATTTTTAGGCGGCGCTGAAAAAACAAACCACGTTGTATTAATTGCAGGAGGTAATCACGGATTACCCGCTGCTGACGGCGCAAAAGCCGCTGACCCTGACGGAAATCTATACAAACAAGGTGTTGAATTAAATACTTTTGCAAACCCCAAATTTCTTGAAGATTTAAACAACCCGGAGGAATGCTTCGGTGATGTAAAATACATGACAATTTCAGGGCCTAACGATGATTTCTACGTTTTTTATGAAACAAGCCCACAGCTTAACGGCGCGGATAACAGAGTTCTTCCCGGGTTAGGCCATTTTGGGCTTAGAGATTCAGAAGACAGCTTCAATCTATCA
>CALGPD010000335.1 GCA_937960625.1 uncultured Spirochaetia bacterium
TAGAAAAAGGCCGGGAAGAAGAAAAAGAAGTAACTGCTGAGAAGATGAAACAAGAAGGGTTTGATAGAGAAACAATTAGCCGGATAACCGGATTATCTATTGAAGAAATTAATAAACTATAATAACTCATCAAATTTTGAATATAATACCCCAAAAAATATATATTACATTAATATAAAATATTATTCATATCATACCTTAAATCAATAAATAATAAAAAGATTACCCGTTTTAAATATTGACAAAAAAACGTTTATTTGCTTTATTTATAAATCCATTGCGTAATTTAACGTAAAAATTTTAGATTAAAAAATTTTGAGGTTTTATGAATCTTAAAGAATTATTAACAACAGAAAAACTTAGCTTTTTTAAAAGAAAAGCATGCGTAACGCGTAAAAATATTATAGAAATGATACATGAAGCAGGAACCGGGCATCCGGGCGGTAGTTTATCTTCTGTTGAGCTTATTATCCCTTTATACTATGGTATTATAAATCACGATGCAAATAATCCTTCCTTGCCTGACCGGGACAGGGTTGTTTTTTCAAAAGGCCATGGAGCGCCTTTGCAATACGTTGTTTTGGCTGACTTAGAGTATTTTGATAGAAAAGAATTACTGACACTTAGAAAACTTGGAAGTATTTTACAAGGTCACCCCGATTCAACATTAACGCCTGGAATAGAATGCTCAACAGGGAGTTTGGGCCAGGGTATTAGCATAGCAACGGGTATGGCTTTAGGCGGAAAGATAGACAAAAAAGATTACGGGATTTATTGTTTAATGGGAGACGGAGAATTACAAGAAGGTGAAGTTTGGGAAGCTTTTATGGCAGCCTCTCATTATAAACTCGATAATCTTACTGTGATGATAGATAATAACGGATTGCAAATTGACGGAAAACTTTCAGATGTTATGAATGTTGAACCAATCTCTGATAAAATGAAAAGTTTCGGATTTAACGTTATAGATATAGACGGCCATAGCCTCGAACAAATAATTAATGCTTATGCCCAAGCCGAGCAAACCAAAGATAAGCCAACTGCAATTGTTGCTAAAACGAATAAAGGCAGGGGCATTGATTTTATGGAAGATGATGCGGGCTGGCACGGAAAAGCTCCAAGTAAGGAAGAAATATTAAAAGCTCTTGGGCTTATTAAACAATACGGAGAAAAAGTTCTTACATGTGACGGAAACTGTGAGGAGTGTATATAATGAGCAGTAATATAGTAAAAACAGCAGAAGAAATACAAAAAGCAGGTAAAAAAGCTACACGTGATGCTTACGGGGAAGCTTTAATCGAACTTGGCGAAAAATATGATAATGTAATCGTTCTAGATGCGGATTTATCAGCTTCAACGAGAACGTCAAAATTTAGGGCAAAGTTTCCCGAACGTCATTTTAACGCAGGAATTGCCGAAGCAAATATGATGGGAATGGCAAGCGGATTGGCACGTTCTGATAAAATTGTATTTGCATCGAGTTTTGCAATATTCGCAACTGGCCGTTGCTGGGAGCAAATTAGAAATTCCATTGCTCATGATAAAGCCAACGTGAAAATAGCTGCAACTCACGCAGGAGTAGCAGTAGGCCCTGACGGTTCTTCACATCAGGCAGTTGAAGACATTGCAATTATCCGTTGTATTCCTAATATGAGAGTTTTTGTTCCTGCTGATGCGGTGGAAGCAAAGAAATGTATTCATAAAGCAGCTGAAATTGACGGCCCGGTATATATACGTTTAGGTCGGTCAAGTACCCCGGTGTTTTTAAATGATAATTATATATTTGAAGAAGGCAAAGGCGTTATATTAAAAGAAGGTAATGATGTTGCTTTAATTGCTTGCGGTAATATGGTTTATAACGCATATCAGGCAGCAAAGGAACTTGAAAAACAAGGGATTAATGCACGTGTTATTAATATGGGAAGTATTAAACCTATTGATAAAGATTTAATAATATCGGCGGCTAAAGAAACCAAAGGCATTGTTACATGTGAAGAACAT
>CALGPD010000336.1 GCA_937960625.1 uncultured Spirochaetia bacterium
GATAAGTATATCAAACTCGTTGCGTTTAACAGAATTGCATCATGGTTTACAAGGCGGGGGGGCGGCTCTCACTCAGGGATTACGTTTACTCTTACAGCAAAACCCGGGTATAAACTTTTAGGAAAGTATAACCGCATAGTTTATCACGGCATATTTTTTACATTTAAACCCAAAAGCGGCAGCATAAAATCATATAAAAAGGGTTTTGCTCATGCAGAAGGGCGGTTTATGAAATCAGTTTCTTTCTTGTTGGGTTATTATATACAAAAAGCCGGCAGCAAGAAACGGATCTATATTAAGAAGAAATTACACATGATTAAGACAAGAAACGCGCGCGGCAGCCATGATAACGTACCAATGGTTATTAAGGAAAATAACGGCTAAACGAGTTATTATAATTTTATCAGGAAATCCGTTTACAAATATTCTTTGAATATGGGGATATTCCGGATATATTTAAGGAATAAAAATATGAAAAAGATAATGCTGATTTCAGCTGTTTTACTCGGTGTTTTTATTTATGCTAATATTGCAGCTGCTTCCTCGAGTTATGCTTTTAAAGGCAGTTATAAAAACGTACACATTACTTTTACAGCTAATAATAGAATATCAACGTGGTTTTATTATAAAAGAGGAAAACCTGCCATGGGTTCTTCCTATAGAATTTTGTTTACTATCAAGGCCGCTTTAGGGTATAAATTATTAAATAAACACACAATGATTAACTATTACGGTTTATATAATTCCTTTAAAAGCAAAAATATCAAGGGCAAGTATTTTACTAACGCAGTAGTAATCTTACGCGGTATGTTTTTAAAAGAATCAACCTTTAAACTGGTTTACTATTTGTGTAAAAGCAACGGGAAAAAATGTATCAGGGTAGTTAGAAAACTTAAAATGGTTATGACAAGACGGCCAAGATACAGCCATGATACAGTTAAATTAAATATTACCGAAGTGGAATAGTATTGCATATTATACTTTATTGCTTTTATATAGATTGCCGGCGACTTTAAATTGCTGTTTTTCATAACTTATGTCCTTTTTATGTTTTTTGAAAAATAAGATGCCCGTTAATGTTATTAATGAGTTTGTAATTATACTCACTTCCAAGGTATTCTATTAGTTGTTGGTTTGACATGGTATCTTTACCTACTCTTCTTGCCATTTTCCCGGTAGTAACAGAAAGCCGTCCTGTTTTTTTAAGTACACGGGCAATTTCTTTTAATACGGATTTTTTATCTAAAATCATAGGAAAAACGTTGTGTAAATATGCAACATCAACACTTTCATTTTCCAATTTTGTAGCACAATCTGAATGAATGGTGATGATATTGTTTAATTTTGCTTTTTTAGCTTTTCTGTTAACTAGATTTACTGCCTGTTTGCTAATATCGAGTGCAAAAACTTTTCCTTTTATACCCACGAGTTGCGCAGCAGGAATTGAGTTAAATCCCAATCCGCATCCAAAATCTAAAATAGTATTACCCTTTTCCGGTTTTGCAAGTCCAATTTCCAGATTAATATCCCTTGCTCTTTTTCTTATTTTCATAATTAAGTTCATGACATTAAAAGCAATTTTTGACATTGATTTTTGCGTTTTATTCATAGTTCTCTCCATTTAAATAGATATATTAGTATATGACTATATGTATGTGGAAAAAAATTATTCCTCACAATTAGGAAACTGATCACATTTTGTAAATATAATTTTTAACATTTGTTCATTCATGATTTTATATTTGTTTAAAGTATCCTTGTTTATTTTGTAATAAACATTATATCCGTCTCTCTCACTTTCGATTAAATCAATATCCCGTAATATTCTTAAATGTTGTGATACAGTAGGTTGAGCTACACCTAGTTTTTCAGCGAGAGCATTAACATTTATTTTATCAGCCATTCCGGATGCAATTGCTCTAATTAAACGCATCCTAGTCGGATCACTAAAAGCTTTAAAAAAACGCACAAGTTCTTTCATTTTTTTCATGTGTTCATTCATGTTCTAAATCCAACTGAATAGTTATATTCTAATAATATAATATGGTTACAATATTGTCAAATATAATTTACTTAAAATCTGAGTTTATTGTTCAATAAAAAAATATTTAAAAAATGTATAATTGTAGGGTTTTTAGGAGATATAAAAATGCAATAACAAAGAAAATCTTAATAAAATGCGTTCTAATGATTATACATTTTTATTCTATTAAATAGTATTGCAAAATTTAATAAATGCTTTATAATATATTCACAATAGGAGTAATTAATGAAAAAGAGAGTTGTATTTGTCATTGGATTTTTATTTTTTATCATATTTAGTTTTGGCGTAATCAAATCAAATGCTTTATCACTTCGTTCCATATCAATTAACGAGTTAGTAAAAAAAACCCAGTTTGCTGGTTGGTCAACAATAGTTAAAGCGGATATGACTTCGGGACGAAGAATATTAACTTTTAAAATCGGTCAGGTATTAAGGGGGCCGCGGATGAAAACTGTTAAAATAGAAGTTAACAGGATGTATGGACCAACGAATATTCCTCTTGGCTCGTGGGTGTTTTTAGCGTTAAGGAAGGATTCCCGTGGTAATTGGCGACCTGTTGCTCATAGGGGAATATGGATTGTGAATTACATTTTACGCTCTAATATGAAAGGTTTTTACGCTTTAAGAGTTCCTCAAGGATTGATATATGGAATTCCAAAAAGATTACATAAACTAGAAGAGATATTTCACATTCTTCCTAATGGTAAATATCATAAACTTAAAATGAGATTTTACCATTATTTTGAGATGATGAAATATTTAAGACGGATATTTTAATGAAATAGTTGAACAAGAAGGAGTTTTTTGTGAAAAAAAATATTTGCTTTATATTGTTTTTAATATTAGCTGCCAATCTTTACTCTAATCCTAATAAGGAACTAGTAGTTGCAGCATCAAAAGGGAATCTTTCAAAAGTTAAATCATTGATAACAAAAGGAGCAAATGTAAACCTAAATTTTAATGGTGTATCAGCATTGCTCGTTGCCTGCGCTAAGGGGTATTATTCAATCGCAAAATTTTTGATAAATAAAAATGCTAATGTTAATGTTTCCGATAGAAGAGGAATAACTTCTCTAATGGCTAGTGCGGCAAATGGGCGTTATAGAATTTTTAGTTTACTTATCAGTAAAGGTGCTAACGTGAATGCTTCTGATAAAAGGGGTAGGTCTGTTTTATTATACGCTGTAAAAGGAAGACGTTCTGGTGTGCGGAAGATGATTGTAAGGAAATTGATAAAATCCGGCAGTAATGTTAATGCTCAAGATAATCAAGGATATTCAGCATTAATGTTTGCATCATCTCAAGGTAAAATAGGAGTAGTTTCTGAATTATTAAAAGTAAACGCTAAGCTTAATTTAAAGCTTAAACAGTACAATGT
>CALGPD010000337.1 GCA_937960625.1 uncultured Spirochaetia bacterium
AACTGTGGATATTAGGCTTCTGGTAAACAGTTTGAAGGATTTGTAAGGCGCTTTGTTTAAAATCCAAATTTAAATTACTCAATTAAAACTCAGGCTTAACATAAAAAACTTGAATATGGATAACGGATTTCTTAAATTAAATACCTGATGGGAACAAACGTTTTAAACTACATACAACTTGGATTGATTTTTTCGACAGGGTTTATTTTATCCAGAATATTCATTAAATGCGGTATCGCGGAGCAAATCGTTTTTTTCTTTATTAAGAAAAGCCATGGTAAAATACATAGAATTATTATATACATAGTATATTCAACGAGTATAATGTCTATGTTCATACCTAATATTATCACCGTGTTAAGTGTTTTACCCATTATAAATATTCTTGTCAAAGATTTGGATAAGCTTGATAAGAAAGGCTATCCGTTACGAACATCTCTTGCAATGTCCAATTTATACGGCGCTAATATTGGAGGAACGGGCTCTATAAACGGGACAATTTCAAATGCAATTGTTATCGGTTTTTTGTTCTTAAAAGGAATAAAAGAGGTTAACAATATTAATTTTATTTCATGGCTGGGCTGGGGGCTGCCGTTTGTATTAATATTCTGCGCTTTGGCTAGTTTGATGTTAATCGTTTTCCTCGTTCCTAAAAACATCCGTAAAACCAATATTGATTTTACAAAACTGCATGAACATAGGGAAACGTATCCGCATAAAAATATAGGCATTACAATTTCTCTGGTAACGTTTGGTTTCTGGCTTATATTATCTGCTGTTAATTTAATAAACCCTAAAGTAATTATGCCGTATACAACGGTTCTTGCGGGTTTGTTTATTATAGGCTTTGTCGTGATTGTTTTTTTTGTAAAGTTTGAAGACAAAAAACTGGATATTAAAAAACGCATATTAGTTGTAAAAGATTTTTATACAGACCTTCCGGTTAAAGGTTTTATCATTGCCGGTGTAGCTATGGTTATTTCCGCGGTATTAATTTACTTCAAGTTTGATAAAGAAATTGCTCCGGTACTAAAAAGCGTACTGCCCGGACACGCGAGTTACTTCGTTGTCATGCTAATATTTGCCACGTTTGCTATTTATTTATCCGAGTTCGTTTCAAATACCACAGCTGCTATCAGTTTGTATCTAATAGCGTTACCCGTTTGTCAGGCAATGAATTTAAACCCTTTTGGGATATTAATGGGAATTACAATTGTTTCAACGGTAACTATGATGAGCCCTCTTGCCAATGCTGTTAACGCGCTTGCTTACGGCGGAGTTAAACACGTTAGCTTGAAAAGAATGATGCGTCTTGGTTTTTTCATGGATATGATAGGCATTTTACTAACAAGCACAGTAGCAACGTATATATTACCCCGTTACTTTAGATAATTTTTTTTCTTGTTTTATTTCTTCATTTAAGTTCACAAATATTTCCGATGCTAAATACGCTCCTTTTAAAAACGGCAGTTTTTTCCTTGAAGAAAAATCCGAAGGAAGAAACGCGGCAGGTTCAATGTGTTTGGGCAATAACCCCATTTCTATATAAGCCTGAGCAATGAGTTCACTGCAGAAAATATCCCTGAACTTTCTTTTACTTTTAAACAAACGTCCTAAAATCCGGCCCTTTAAAAAACGCCATATTATTTTTATATCACTTGGGAAATTTAATTTATGAATTCTCGTTATAAAATCATACAGTTTGTTTAACATTTTATCTGTTAACGCAATTTTTAAACGCCGTATTGCGAATAAATCTGTTTGATACGTTTTAAGCCTTTCGGTTAATGAAACAAGCTGTGGCCCGGTTTTTTTTTTATTTAATTTTTTATCAATAACGGTTTGAAGGTCAGTTGATTCAAGCAGCAAGGTTTCGTCAATTCCTGGAAATTTGACTATCATCGCAACGTGAGTCCAGTTTATGTATTCGCCGAATAATTCGGCTGCGTTTTTTTCAATTCCTTTAAACAGAAAAATATCTCCGGTATGAACATCAAATTCCATATCGTCAACAGTTGTGTTAAATTGAGAAATAGCCGGTAAGTACACAGAGAAAGTACTGCCTTTGTTTTTCGTAGATTTAACTTCAATATATCCTCCGGCAAGCTCAACAAATTTTTTAACAATTGCCAGCCCCTGTCCAGTAGACCATTCACCGGATGTCCCTGTTTCAAATTCTGCGGTTTTGAAAGAGAAAATTTCATTAATTTTTTCTTTTTTAATTCCTATTCCCGTATCACTGACTTTAATTATGCATTTATCTTCATTGTCAATGTTTTTTCTGTCGAGTGTGATTTTTACTTCCCCGCCCGGCGGAGTAAACTTTATTGCATTAGTTATAAGATTGCTGATTATCTCAGTGAAATGTTCTTCGTTTATATAACTCGTTATTGATCCGGAAAATATACTCGTTTTAAATGTAATGTTTTTTTTCTCTGCTATAGCCTTATATTCTTTTTTCAAAGAATTAATAATATTTTTAAGATTTTTTTTCACCATTGTTGATTGATATGTTTGATTTTCAATATTCGCGACTTTTAGGATTTTTTCAGTGCGTCCAATTAGAGATGAAATCTCCTTATGGATTTTATTTAAATCCATGGTACTTTTTTCATTTTCCATTTTTTCAATTGTTTTTTCAATTTTTTTCAACGGAGATGTTAAATCAGATGCAATGTTTTTAATTGTCTCGTCTTTTGCTTTGTTGATTTTTTCCAAAAAATCAATTCTGCTTTGAACGGTTAAATTTGCTTCGCGCATGTCTTTATTTATTATATCCATTATCTTTTTGCTTTGGTTTAACTCAAGGGTTTTTTTATATATTTTGATTTTTAATATTATCCATTGAAGAATGAGAAATAATAATAGTATTGCTGCTCCGCCTATTATTAATACCTTTTTCAACCACTCAGGAAGCTTGTGTTTTTTTATAATCCATTTACCGAATATGTTTTCGATTTGTTTTTTTGGTAGTTTATTAATACCTCTATTAATAAAGTCAACGAGTTTTCCGTTGCCTTTTTTAACACCTGCCTTAAAGTTTTTTGAAACAAAATCAGACAGAATTTTGAATTTTCCCAATGCGTTAAATTTGCTTAAATAGTAATATGCTAGTGAGTGGTCAACAATAAAACAAAGTTCGTTTCCTTTTATACTATTGCGTAACAACAAATCAAAGGTTTCATATAGTTTTAGTTTTACGTCTTTATAATGTTTTTTTAAGCGTTCAGCCGAGTAGCTGCCTTTTGTAACAGCGATAGGAACACCTAACTTTATTATATCATGAATTGAATTTAGTTTTATTTTATTAGAAATGAATACCGATGTAGTGTATTTAAAAAGGCTGTCGGAAAATATTAAGAACTTTGAGCGTTCTTCGGATTCAAACAATCCCGAGTGGAAATCCGCTTTTCCGCTTTTCACGTTGTCTATACTCTTTTCCCATGATGTTAGAATGAATTTGATTTTTACGTTGTTTTTATTTGCCCAGAGTTTCCAGAAATCAATTACCATTCCCGCGGGTTTTTGGTTTTTATTTATAAATGAATACGGGGGCATTGAATGCGTTGTTGATATTTTTAACGTGCGTGTGTTTGAATTTGAGTATAAGCTGAATGGAGAGAGTATATAAAAAAGCAGGATACACAAATAAGCAACTGTTTTGTTGAAAATGTCCATGTTTACAGCCCTTATTTTTATAAAACAAACTTATATGAAAAATAATTATATTTGCCCGTTTTTTTAAGAATAATAAATTTGGTAACTATATATTTTTATGTATCAAAAACTCAGCTGTAGTAAAGATAATTAATAATGCTTAAATTCTGTTAAAAAATAACCGATAATATAATAAGGAGTTAATAAAATGAAAGAAGATCCATTAAACGAATATAAATTTGACGAAAACAACGATGAATATACTAAAGAAGAAATGGAATATCTTTCCCAACAGGCAATGGAATCAGCTAAAAGGCATAGAGAAAAAATGCTAAATTTTTTAAATAGTAAGATTAAATAATGCTTTCAATAATAAATTCCTCAATAGCTTTTTCAATTAAGTAAAATGATTTTTCTTCATAGTCTTTTAATTCAATTTTTTTAGGCAAATAGTTTTTTCTAACTAAAAAACTTCTAATTGATAATATTAAATAATGGAAATGTTGCAAATAATTTTCATCTTGATATAATGAACGCAACTTTTTTATATTTTTCTGCTTTATGCTTTTTATAAATTCAAAGTAATATTTTTTAAAAACAGGATAGATTTGGTCAAATTCTTCAACATATTCTGTTCTATAAAAAATAAAATGTTCGCTTATAACGGAAAAAGAATCAGATACTCTTTCATGCCCTAAAATTTTTTAAATATATTCTTTAACAATATCATCCGAAGGGTAAAAACTTGACAACATACTTATTATTTCGGCTAGTTTTCTATTGTTTACATATTTATATTTGCACAAAATATTAAAAACTTTATTTCATCTAAAAAGTGTAATTCTTGCGTAAATATCCAAGTATGAAATTGTTGAAATATTCAGAAGGGCCTGCTTTGTTCCTAGCACTTAAAATCAGTTTATGTTAATAATTGCGCCTAAAAGCTCTCAAGCTGCAATAATGCGTTACTCAAACCGGATAGGCCAGTCCAGAGTTTTTTCGTAGTTATTTACAACGTGGTTAACAGCTTCGTCAATGTTATCTGTCATAAAAAACAAATCAAGGTCTTCTACGCTGATGTAATTATTTCCAAGTTGAATGTCTTTCATCCACTGAACCAATCCGCGCCAGTAATCTTTGCCGAATAATACTAACGGTACTTTTTTAATTTTATTCGTTTGAACTAGTGTCATAACTTCAAAGAACTCATCCATTGTGCCGAAACCGCCCGGACAAAAAATAAACGCAACGGAGTATTTAACGAACATTACTTTACGCACGAAAAAATATCTGTATAAATGGAGCTTATTAATATACGGGTTCGGGTTTTGCTCAAAAGGGAGTTCAATGTTTAAACCAACGCTGGTACCGCCTTTTTCAGCCGCGCCTTTATTTCCCGCTTCCATAATTCCGCCCCCGCCGCCGGTAATAATTGAGAAGTCATTTTCAACGAGTTTATTTGCAATCTCAACGGTCTTATCATAGTAAGGATTGTCGGGTTTCATTCTTGCGCTGCCGAAAATACTAACCGCGGGAATGACTTTTCTCAGTTCGTCAAATCCTTCAACGAATTCCGCCATTATTTTAAAAACCCGCCATGGGTCAGAACTGAAACTATCGTCTTTTTGGTAATTTTCCATTTAAACACACCTTAAGTCCAATATTTATAAAACATCGGCTAAAATACTCAATAATTAACGTTAATTTTTGACTAATTCATATAACACGTAAAAATGATAAAAAGTTTGAAAAATTATATTTTTTAGATGCCCTCTAAATATTGAAGGCTCTAGAATCGGAAAAAGGTTAGGGTTTATAAATTATGCCGTGATTTCACTAAAACGTTTTTTTTGATTAATTTAGATAACAACGTGTTAACCTTTTAATAGAGGTATGGTTTGAAATTCAGTAAAGTTTTTTCTTTGATATTATTAGCGCTTCTTGTTTTAACTTTTAATATAAAATTTTCCGCGGGTCAGAAAAATATACCTTCCGTGACAGATTTTAAAGGCAATAAAGTACAAAATAATCCAGGCCCTCTAAGAAATTTCCGCATACTTTATACAAGAAGGTTTAGGGGCATGCCTTCTCAGTTTTCAAAAAGATACGGCAATAAATTATTTGTGCATACGAGTAAAACGTATTTATACTGCGTTAATATTATTTCCGGCGGTTTTTTTTGGATTGTGAAAACAGACGCTCCTTTGTCATCAGCGGTTTCTGTTTTTGGAAACTATGTTTATGCAACGGATACAAAAGATCAAATTTATAAAATAAGTATTTTTTCCGGAAGAATTATCTGGAAAACAAAGATGAAACTTAAACTTTACGGCTGTTGGGGAACGTATAACGACCATGTTTTTTGCCCTGTTTACAGCTTGAATGCGGACGGGATTTTTACAAAAGGTAAAATTTTACGAATCAACGTTTTTGACGGGAAGGTAAGTTCCGAGCATAACAACGTGTTTAAACCCTCTGCTTACGGATTATCCGAGGGCAATATTATGTACGTTCCCGGTGAAAATAACTTAATAATCGCTTATGACATGAAGGATTTAAGAACGCGTTTTTCAGTCGAAACAGAAGCCGGTTTAATTTCACCACCCATTATAGGAAAGAAAAGAATATTCGTTGTTGGAAGCAGAAAACTCTATGCGATTAATAAAATCACGGGTAAAATTGAATGGATACGCAGATTAAATTTGAGATTATTCAGGGATACGGTTCCGTTTCCCCGTTATTATAATGGAAGAATCTTTTTAGGCTTACGGGGCTTTAATGTTAATACCGGTCAGGGTAGTTTTGTAATTTTCGGCAAAGGCAGAAAAGAAACTGATATCTACATTGCTGGAAATTATTTATACTATGCAGGTTCATTATTCTACCCGGATAAAAATCATAAGGGTTTTATAAGCGTTTTTGATATAAACTCACGCACGGAGATTTCTTTTAAAAAAATTAATCATATTCCAAAATTTACTTTAACTGTGTACAGGAATTTAATATATTACTTTGACCGAAAAGGCAGTTTATACTGTTTAACCGGAACAAGATAATTATTAAGTTAAAGGTTATGTATGAATTTTTCATATATTGATGGAAATTTCTAATCGTTAACTTTAATTTAATAAATTCGTATATATGATGTTAAAACTATTTGACAGTATATATCATAATAATTATATTTGCTTTGCAAAATTATGTTT
>CALGPD010000338.1 GCA_937960625.1 uncultured Spirochaetia bacterium
GTAATAAGTATCATCATCCCAGTCATAATCCCAATCGTCATATACCCAGGAATCATCCCAGTAATCCCAATCATCATAGTCGTCCCATACAAAGTATGTAATTGCACCGAATATATCATCCCATAACGGATCGTAATAATCGTATGGAGGCGCCCATCTTCCTCTGCTGATATCTTCCAGAGATGCAAAAATTTCCCGTAATAATTCTCTTATTTTGTTCAAGAAAGTTGAAGTGAAAACACTTGTATCATCAATCATTTGAACTTCATAACGAAACCATCTTCTTGCTTCGAATAAAACTCTTTCTTGAGCACGTCTTGACATCCTTCTATAAACAGGACGGTTCATAATTAAGCCGGCAAAAAAACGGTCAGCGTCAACCATGTCTCCCTCTACCAGCGCTCTCATTAGTCTTTTTTCAAGTTGTCTTGAATCAAATGGCATGATTATCTCCTTATTAGAATTTTTATTAAGCCTACATTTATTTATTAAACAGATTAAATTATAAGTCAATAATTATTTTAATTAAAAAATAAATATTTGTAGATTATTTTTTTTCAGGTTTACATTAAAGTAATTTTAATAATTTTATGAATTTCAATTTTATAAAAAAAATGATATTTAAGCTTAAATAATTAAGTATCGTTTAAAGTTTAACTTTGTTTAATTTTAGAAGATATGGTTTGAATTAAAATAATGTATTAAAAAATAACTTCCGGTTTTTAGTTGTACGATTTTAAAGATGCATTATATTTACAGAGTTTAGATAAACCGGAGCAATTTTTTAAAGTGCATTAAACACGCTATTTTAAAACATTTGACAAAATATATACATAATACTATACTAAATTTAAGGGAATTATTTAATAATGATTACCAAGGAACAGAAAATTACTCTTATCATACTAGGTATTGCACTGTTTTTAGGTATATTAACTGTTTATTTGCGAAAAAATGGTTTTAAATTTTTAAGTGAAACATATTCTGAAAACGAAAAACAATTTTTTTACAAATTCGGTGCAAGGAAAAAATATAAATAATTAATGTAATTTAATAACTGCCGATTAAAGATAATGAGACAAGTATTATCGAGGTAAAATAAATGGCTGAAGAAAACAACCTATTAACTAATGAAGAAGAAGATTTTTTGGAAGAATTGGACGATACTGAAATTGTTGCTCTTTCCGAAGATGAACTTGATGATATTTTGAATGACGTTGATATGGAAATTGACAGTTTAAATACTGACCAACAAGTTAACGTGATTGAAGATACTACTTCCGGGCCTGCAGAGGATTTTGAAGTCGGAGATGTTATTCCCGAAGACGGTGTAATTACAACGGATAATCTGACAGATGATGAAATTATAACTGTTGATGATTTAACAGATGACACAATTATAACAACGGATGATTTGGATGATTCTCCTGATTCATCCGATGCATTTACCGAAGATTTAAATACTGTTGATGAGATTGATACTGAAGAACTGGAAAGTATAGAAGAAGAAAGTTTTGATACTGAAATAGAGGGTTTTGAAGAAGAAAGTATTATTGAAGATATTGCTGACGGCTTTGAAGAAGATGAACTTGAAGAAGTTACTGATTTGGAAGAAACGGAAACGGAGGCTTTGTCCTCTGATGTTGAAGAAGTTGCAGTTTCAGATGAAAATACAGGTTTTCTTGAAACTCCTGAAGATGACACAATTTCATTAAGCGAACAGGAATTAGACGGAATTTTGGACGGTTCGGAAATCGTTGAAACACAAGATTTAGATGAACTTGAAGACGCTATTGACAGGGATTTTGAAGATGTAAGTATGGATGGCGGAATATATACTGATGAAGTTGAAGTTATTACAGATAATGAAAGTGCCGAACAAGGAGAAATCGTTGTTCTTGATGGGCATGAATTAAATAAAAGATTAGGCGAAAATGATTATATGGATGGTGAACCCGGAGGAGAAATCGAAGGTGATATTGAAGAGTTTACTGTTCAAAGTGATGTTTCATCTGAAACAGTAGTTATGGACGAAATAGACGAAATAGCTGAATTGTCAGGTGATGATACACTCTCTCTTGACGATCTTGAAAATACTGAATTACTGCAAGAAGTTGAAGAAGAAGCCGAAGTTGAAAATGCGGCTTCAACAATTGACCAGACAGTTATATCAAGCGATGAAGGATTAGATATTGTTGAAGAATTGCCCGGCGATGAAGCAGCGGTCGAACAAGCCGAATCAAGTGAGATAGTTGAAGATATTGATATTTCCTTAGAAGTTCCTGAAGGTTTGGATGATGATATTATGATTGAACCTGAGATTGAGGATTTGGAATTATCAATTGAAGATGATGAAATTGAAGAAATAACAATAGATGAAATCGATGCAGAAGCTGAACTTGGAATAACGATTGATGATGCGGGTATTAATGACGTTGCAATTGAAGAGCCTGAAACAATAACAGGAACGCCTTCAGGACAGCTTTTAGAAGAAGAAGTGGTTGATGAAAGTAACGCGTATACTATTGAGGAAAGCCTTCCGGAAAACGAAGAGGTAATTTCTGACGAAACTGATTTACTTGAAGATGATTTTAATGTTGAAGAAGAAACGTTACAAGCAGATGATACTATTGAAATAGATGAAAATATTGAAACATCAGCAGATGATTTTAATCTCGATGTTGCTGCTGTAGAAGCCGCAGAGAATGAAGATATTACTCAAGAGGGTTCTGCACTTGAGGATGATTTTATACTCGATGAAGGAATGTTAGATGAACCTGTTGAAGGTGATTTAATTGAACAGCAAGAACTTGCCGAACATGCCCAAGAAACCGGAATGGAAGACGATATATTAGGTGGTTCGGATATAGGTGAAATTGAAGTAACAACAACGGATTTTGACGATGATGTATCTGATGAGCCTTTTGGTGTTAATGATACACCGGAAACAATCGGTGAACTGGATGAAATAGGATTGGAAGGCGTTGAACTTACAGAAGAAGAACCGGAAAGCCCTGATCAAATGGCTGATGACTTTGGCTCAGATCTCGAAGGTTTGGAAGATGATACTCTCGGTGAATACTCTGAAGATATAAGCGAAGTTTCTGATGAAATAGAATTTGAAGAAATTGAAGTTCCGGAAGAAGACGGAATATCAATCGAAGAACCTGAAGATATTGAACAAACTGAATTAATATCTGATGAATTGGAAATTGAACCCGAAGAACAAGAAACAGATATAATTGAAACGCATTCTTTTGATGAGGAAATATCACTTGATTCTGATGAAGTAGAAGAAATAGTTGGAGATGATTTTGAAACTCCTGTGAGTGATATTGGTTCTACTGATACAAGCGATGTTTCCGAAGAAATTTCTCTTGATATTGAGGAAACCGGAGAAAGTACCTCTGTTAGTTTTGAAGAACCTTCTGCTATAGAAGAAGAGCAATATCCTTCTCAATCCGATGTGGTTAGTGAAGAATTAGTTGAAACTGTGGAAGTGGAACAGGAAGACGTTGCTTCTCCTGAGCCCAGGGTAGAACAACCTGCAACAACAGGTGGCGGCGCGGAAGCGGGTTTACAGGCTATTTCCAAAGGCCAGTTAAAAGAAATGCTTTTATATATAGATAATCTTTTCGGGGAACTACCTGAAGAAAAAATAAAAGAGTTTGCCAAATCAAAATACTATGATTTATATAATGATATTTTTGATGAGCTTGGAATATAAATAATGGGTTTACTTGAAAAAGCACGTTATTACAAAATGGGCTTCCGAGACAAAGCCCGTTATTGGTTAAAAAAATGGGGCGGTGAAGACATAGAGCGGTTCACCCCGGATGAAGAATCAGGTTTGGAATTGGAAGAAACTTCAAGTGCCCTTGACCGAAAAATTCACGATATGAATACCCTTTTCGAGATCGGAAAGGAAATTAACTCCTCTTTAGATATTGACGAACTTTTAGAAATTATAATCCTTACATGTATGGGGCAAATGGGATTAAGCCATATAGCAGTAATGACCGCAGATAACGAAAATAACAATTTTATTCTTGCCGGACAAAGAGGGCTTGAAGAACTTGAGCCTTCTGAAGTCATTATTCCAATAGATAACGCGTTTATAAAAGATTGCGGAGAAAATGAAGAACCGGTTGAGTTTGAAATGCTAAAAAATAAACCGGGCGGGCAGGAACTTGAGCCTCTTTTTGCAAAGTTAAATACTGCATTAATCGTTCCAATGATTGCTAAAGGCGAAATTAACGGCTTACTAACTCTTGGCCAGAAAATGAATTCCGAGGGATATTCGGATGAAGACGAAGATTTTCTTCAAATGCTTGCTTCTATGGCATCAATTGCCGTACATAATGCTATGCTTTATACAAACTTGTTTAAAGCCAATCAGGAACTTGATAAAAACTTTAGAGAGTTTTCAACCCTTTATGAGATTTCTAAAATTATTAATTCATCGGATGAACTCGATGAGGTATTAAAACTCGCGCTTGAAACCATGTCAACTGGTTTTGGCGTGCAGTGCGCTTCTATCTGTTTATATGATGAAAAGAATAATTTAAGTATATCAGCATCAACTGGCCTGGATGAAGAAACAACGGGTAAATTTATCATACCAAAAGAAAACCCGACATTTGAATTATTAATGGAAAACGGCGAGCCGGAAGAATTGTCCGGATTTAAAGATATGGGCGATATCGCAATGCTTTTTAGTGAGAATGATTTTGAAAGTATTGATTATTTTCTTGCTATTCCTTTAATCAGCTCGGAACAAAAACTCGGTGTATTAAACATTCATAAAGTTGACAGGAAAGGCGGATTGGATAATAAAGAAAAAGACCAGCAGCTTTTTGCTTTATTTGCAAGCCAGATTGCACCCCCGATACTAGCAACGAAAATGCTGGAAAGCGGCATGGTTAATGAAATGGATTTATTTTTGCCTCTGGTTGATAAACTCGAAAGTGAAATTTCTTTAGCTGAAGATTTTGATATTCCTCTAACTCTATTGCTTTTACAAGTTCAAGGCGCTCAGGACTTTGAACAGGAAGAAAGCGGTATTAAACAAATTATGGAAATGCTTGTTCACCGCATGGGAGAACAACAGAATATATACAGGTTTGGGAAAAACAAGCTGATTCTTTCAATGGCTAACGTTGCTCAGGAAGAAGCTTTTGAATTTATTAATTCCCTTTCAACCGATATCCGTTCAACGTTTAAATGGGCAACTCTGGAATTTTCCAATGTGATATACCCTGTTGACGGAGCAAATGCCCGCGAACTGCTTTATAAAATTAAGTAAATTTCATACAGGAAATAAAATTTTTATTTTAAAGCAATATTTACTTGCTGTCTTAACAATATATTATTTTTATAATTTTATTATTATGTGTTTGTATTGGTGTTGTTATAAATAAGTTTAAAAGGTTAGGTTTCAGTTCTTTTCATGTTTTTTCATATCTTTTATGTGATTTTTAACCGTAATATTTTTAAATATTATAATTCGGCATAATTCTAAAAAAACATTAATTTTTTTTAAAAAAAAATCAAAAAAAAACTATTCAAATTCAAGAATTTTACTCCTACATGTCGAAGATTAATCTATAAGAGTAGGTATGGTATGTCTCTTGGGTAGTAACGCTACACAATTCGACCCTTCTGACATTCAATCTCCATACAACTCAAGGATATAATTCTTTCATTTTTAGAAGGAGGAGGTGCGTGTACCTGATTTTTAAGTCAAAACAGCACAGGTAGAAGTGATGAGCTGCCGGTGTATGGAGCGGATTTTTAAGTCCGTGAATTTCAAGGAGGAACGTTATGATTATCAATCACAACATTAGCGCAATGTTTGCGCACAGACAACTTAAGTTTAACAATTGGAGCTCAGATAATCAGCTTCAAAAACTTTCATCTGGCCTAAGAATCACCAAAGCCGGTGATGATGCTTCAGGCCTTGCAGTATCTGAAAAAATGAGAGCGCAAATTAGAGGTCTTAGCAGAGCAGCTGCTAATGCTGAAGACGGTATCTCTTTTATTCAGACAACTGAAGGTTATTTACAAAATAGCCAGGATATTTTACAGAGAATTAGAGAACTAGCAATACAGGCATCAAACGGTGTTTATACTACAGAAGATAGAATGCAGATTCAGGTTGAAGTTTCAGCGCTTGTTGACGAAATCGACAGAATTGCAAGTCACGCTCAGTTTAACGGATTAAACATGTTAACTGGACGTTTTGCTAAACCTTCTGTAGGTGCAGTTGGACCTACGAGTTCTATGTGGTTTCATATTGGTGCAAATATGGACCAAAGAGAGAGAATTTTTATAGGTACAATGTCTGCAAAAGCATTAAAAATTAAAGGAACAACCGGTTCAATGATTAGCTTATCAACTCCAGCTAAAGCTAACGCTGCAATCGGAACAATTGACCTTGCATTAACAAAAGTTTCTAAACAAAGAGCTGATTTAGGCGCTTATCAGAACAGATTGGAGTTCGCAACAAAAGGACTTATGATCGGTGCTGAAAACTTACAAGCTGCTGAATCACGAATTAGAGACGCTGATATGGCAAAAGAGATGATGAATTACACAAGAGATCAAATTCTTGTACAATCCTCTACTGCTATGCTTGCACAAGCAAACACAAAATCACAGAACGTTTTGACTTTACTCAGGTAAAGCATTATAGCGCATTACGCGCCTCCAATATATTGGAAAAAAAAGCCCGGTTTTTGCCGGGTTTTTTTTGAATTTATCCTTTTTTTTATTAAAAAACACCCCCAAACTTGTGAAGTACAAATAACGTGTTAAAATTTAATACATATCAATTTACATGGAGAGAAGATGAAACGCGTTGTATTT
>CALGPD010000339.1 GCA_937960625.1 uncultured Spirochaetia bacterium
GTATTATACTCAAGCATTCTTTTTGCAAAAGGCGCTTTATTTTACTACCTAACCGGATTGTATAAAAAAAATGAGCAGCCCGCTAGCGCAAGAGGAATCTTGAAAGTGTTTACAATGTCATCTTATCCTTTGCTTTTACTACCCGCAGCCGGCCTGTTATGCGCTTACTTAAAAAGCAGCGGACTTTTTATCTTTCTTTACCTTGTACTTGCTCTATGGGTAACTGTTGTTAGATACCGGTCATTAAAGCGTATACTTAAAGTTCATGAATTTATTTTTAAATTGACATATGTAATTCCTATATTAACACAAGTCATACTCGTTGTCGTTATTATAGCATTTTCTGCATTAAGCAATCTATTTATATTAAAAACGTTAATACAAAGCATTATTAAAAGCATACTTAGTATATTAAGGGCTTTTTAAGGTAAAACAGTATAAATGGACACTTTTTATTATTATAACGAATTACTTCAATGTAAATCACAGGAAGATTTATTTGGAACGTGCTATTCTTACGCGCAAGAATTATTTACACCGGAAAGGGCACGAGTTTATTTTTTTAATGAAACCCGGGATTTTTTAATTTGCAGGTTTAGATTCGGGCAATTATCATACAGTGACGGTGATGATAAAATTTCTGCTGATCAGGTAAAAAGCGTTATTGTAAGAACCATTGTTGAAAATAATCCTCAAATCGTCAGAGATATATACGCTGATTCAAGAGTAGATGTCAGAGTGCTGGAAAAACTCGGTGTAAATAGCATAATTTCAATTCCAATCCATTTTACAAAAGAAGCATGGGGAGCGATTTCTTTTGATTTTAAAGAGAAAGAAAAATTTGACGAAGAAAAAATAGTTGCTTTGGTAACTTTTATCAGAATGGCTTCATTAATCCGTGAAAATGCATTATTGACAGATCAGATAAATGAAGTTGATAATAAATTAAAAGAAGAACTTGAAAAAAAACGTTACGAACTTGAAAGAGTTAATGAACAGTTATTACTCAAAGGGCGTTTAAGTTCATTAGGGCAGCTTGCAAGCGGAGTTGCTCATGAAATAAAAAATCCCCTTGCTGTAATTAAAATGATTACAACGGCTTTATTTAATGAAACAGATGAAAAAAATGAAATAAAAAACGACCTTAGTGTTATAAAGTCAGAAATTTTAAGGCTTGAAGAAATAGTTAATCATTTTTTAAACTTTGCAAGGCCTAAAAAAGTCGAAGTTCAACCGGTAAATATCAATGAAATTCTCTTAGAGGTTAATGATTTTCTAAAAATTAAATTCAAAAGCTCAAATATTAACGTAAATATGGACTTATACATACCTTTTCAAAAAATTGACGCGGATAAAAACCAGTTGAAACAGGTCTTTTTAAATATTCTATTGAATGCATATGAAGTTTGCAAAGAACTGGAAAATGCTTATATAGATATTAAAACGTTAATAATTTCAAGAAAAAACGGGCGTTTTCTAAAAATAGAAATTTCGGACAACGGGCCCGGGATAAAAGAAGACATAATCTCACAAATCTTTACTCCATTTACAACGGGAAGAAGTGACGGACTAGGACTGGGTTTATCCATTTGTTTTAGAATTATTTCAGACCACGGGGGAAAAATTACCGCAAAAAACCGTTTATCCGGTGGGGCAAAATTTGAAATACTGCTTCCTATTGACAAAGAAAAAGTTGACAGCGCGTTTGAAACTTTAAGCAACGATATTTAACGCGTATCTAATTTTCTCAAAGCACGGTTTATATCATAATCATTATTAAGCCTTTTTTTCGCTCTGATTAAAATACGCCTCGCTTGTTTCCTTTTAGAAACAGATATATATGCGTTTACAACGTTAAAAACTGTTTGCTTATAAAGGTTAATAAAATTACTTGCATTCCGCGAAATTGAAAGAGCTTTATCCGCATAGTATACTGCTTTATCAGGAATGTTATTTTTTAAATAAAAGTTAACAACATTTACTGTGCCTCTATACAAAATGGAATAAAGATATTTAAAATTAATATATGTAAATCCTGTTTTTATATTTTTATATGCCATGTCAATTTTGTTTGAATTAAAATTATTCAAAGCAAGGTAATAATAATACTGGGCATAAGCTTCATTTGTATATTTCCTTTTGAGTATAGGCCGGATTTTATCAAGATAATTTTTTAAAGAACTAAATTTCCGGTTTTTTCTGGCAAAATAAACAACCCGGACAGCAAAATCCTTAGAATACTTTTTTACAATAGTAACTTCCGGAGACGCATGGAAACCTTTTAAAAAATAATCAACTGCTAAGGATAATCTGCCTTTTTTTAAAAGAACATTAGAACTTGCAATGTAAAAACGTATCTGGATAGGCTTAAGAATTTCCTCTGGTAAAATATTTTTTGCCTCTTCAAGAACTTTATCTGCCCTGCTAAAATTTTCATTTTTTGATAATTTTGACAAATAAAAATTTATAAATTTCACTAAAAGCTTGCTGGACAGCACGGATTTATTCGTTTTATAATAATATTTTTTTGCTACATTAAACGCGGAATCAAATTGACTATTTTTTATTAAAGTTGCAATATTGTTTGTATAGGCAAGGAAATAATATTCATTCAATTCTTTATATTCTTTAACTTTTAAATCAACGAGTTTAATAGCTTTCTCATATTGTGAATTCCTTAGATAACTTATTATCCAATTTTTGTATATCAATGGCTCAAGTTCTTTAAGAGTAGGATATTTTCTATAACCTTTTTTCAGTATCATTAAAGCAAGCTTGTAATTATTCTTTTTCTGATAACTATCAACATAAGCTCGATAAGCATCGGGTTCAATTTTTTTGATAACATTTTTCAATAACGTATTAGAATTATAGTAATCAGTAATTCTAAAAAAACGTTTGTACCTTGATTTTTTTAATAACCCCACTAAAATATTATTAAAAAAATACTGCGCAGCTTTGCCTGCTTTATAATCTTTAGAAAAAAGCCCGGCAAGTTCAAGCATGATATTAATTCCCTTAATAATATTTCCACGGCCTTCATATTGTAAAGCAAGTTTATGATAGGCAAATTTTGTGCCTTCAACTCCAGGAGCATTGGAAGGATAGACCATCAAAGAACGGATATAATTCTTAATACTTTCAGCGTATTTATTCTGACTTGCCAGTAAATTCGCTTTTTGGGAATAAAGGAAAGATATTAACTGAAAATTATTAATATAATCTCTTTTTCCCCTTGAAGGAGGCACTCTCACATAACCCGTTATCTTTTTAAGAGCATCCTTAATTTTTCTGCTATTTCCCGCGTTAAATCCATACCTTACAGTAGTTTCGACTTCATACCTTTTATTGCCGATATAAACAACGCTGAAAACATGACTGGGAACAACCGCTGCCCCGGTTTTTATTCCAAAATGCTGACATGTTAAATTATAAAGCGTTGTGGATGAAACACAATTAAATAACCCTTTGGTCATAACAGTATATACCCTCGGGTCATTTTCTATGTATGATTTAAACAAAAATTCATGAAGCAGGCGCAAAATCATATCAGCTTTTTTCATGGTTGTTTTCGCGTTTTGAAATTCGCTGTTATTTGCAATTTTCCGTAATATATTTTTATATCTCTGAAAATAAGGTGCCGTGTTTTTAAATAAATAAAAAACCGCAAAGTATAAGTTTCTTTTAAACCTTCCAAGCCGTAATTCATTTAAAACGCGTTTTTCCGAAGGATGAATATCAAGGTTAAAATGTTCGCTCCTGAACATTGTTAATGGAAAAGTTTTACCAACAAAACTAAATATTAAAAAAACTATTATAAAAATTCTTTTGTTCATAATAGAATTTTAATCATTTTTTTTTAAGAAAGGTAGAATTATCTAAATAATTTCCAATTTGTTTTTCATGGGAAAGATTATTTGTATATCGTAAGATTAAACCGCCGCTTATAATATAGTCGAATTATTTCGATACTTTATCCACTACAGCGTCCGATAATTCCTTTACAAAAGAAACAACGTCCTGATTCGCCAAAACACGCCGCACAATAGCAGAACCTACTATAACCCCGTCTGCAAAACCGGATACTTGTTTCACGTGAGCGGGTTCAGAAATTCCAAAACCAACGCAAACGGGTTTATCCGTTTTATCTTTCACTTTATGCGCGAACTTTTCAAGCCCCTTTTGAACGTCTTTTCTTTCCCCGGTAATACCCGTTAACGCGGTTAAATAAATAAATCCCGAAGTTAAGTTTATTAAGTTTTCAATCCGGTTTTCTTTTGATAGCGTTGTCATTAAGAAAATTTGATTAATACCATATCTCTTAGCGTATCTATTAAACTCTTCATCAGATTCAGGGAGTAAATCCGGAACTATTATTCCTTTAACCCCACACGCTGATGCTTTTTTCATAAAATTCTTTATGCCGTAAGAAAATACCTGATTAAAATACAGCATAAATACAACGGGTTTGCCAGTTTTATCAGAAATCTCTTTAGCAGCTTTAAAAAACTCTTTCATGGTAATTTTATTTTCAAGCGCTTTTAACGTTGCTTCCTGAATTGTCGAACCGTCTGCAACCGGGTCGGAAAATGGAATTCCAAGTTCAACAATATCATAATAGTCTTTACACTCAATTATTAGTTCAACTGATTTTTTTAAATCAGGAAGCCCTAATACAAAATACGGAATGAATGCGGCTCTTTTGCCTTTTATTTTATTAAAAACTGATTCTATTGTTTCACTCATTTTGATTTTCCTTGCATTATTCTTTTAACTTCATTAACGTCTTTATCACCGCGGCCCGAGATATTTACAACCACGACTTTACGTTTTTCTTTTTTCGCGATATACGGAATATACGCTAATGCATGGCTTGATTCCAACGCGGGAATTATTCCTTCAAGCTCGCTTAATTCCCTAAACGCATCTAAAACCTGATCATCAGTAACGTTAACGTATTTAGCGCGGCCTATCTCATGTAGATACGAATGCTCGGGGCCTACACCGGGATAATCCAAACCCGCTGAAATGCTGTGAACATCGGATATATTACCCTGTTTATCATAAAGCAAATAGCTTTTAGCGCCGTGTAAAACTCCAACCTGGCCGTAGCATAAAGGCGCTGCATGCTGTCCGGTTTTTTTACCTGCTCCTCCGGCTTCCACTCCAATAAGTTTAACGCGTTTATTTTTTATAAAATCATAAAAAAGCCCGATAGCATTACTGCCGCCGCCTACACAAGCAACGCAGTAATCCGGCAGTTTGCCTTCTGCTTTCTTTAGCTGTCTTTTGGTTTCCTCGCCGATTATTTTTTGAAAATACCTAACGAGTTCAGGAAACGGATGAAATCCCGCGACAGAACCGATAAGATAATGCGTTGTTTCTGCCGTGCTGACCCAATCTCTGATAGCTTCATTCATCGCGTCTTTTAGAGTTTTAGACCCTTTTTCAACCTTGTTAACTTTTGCGCCGAGTAAATTCATTCTAAAAACGTTCAATTCCTGACGCCGGATATCTTCAGCCCCCATGTAAATTTCACACTCAAGCCCCATCAAAGCGCAAGCCGTTGCTGTAGCTACACCGTGTTGACCTGCTCCGGTTTCTGCAATAATTCTCGTTTTGCCCATTTTTTTTGCGAGCAAAATCTGGCCTAAGGTATTATTAATCTTATGGCTGCCGGTATGGTTTAAATCTTCACGTTTTAAATAAATCTTTAAGTTATACTTTTTTGATAAACGCTGCGCAAAATATAAAGGAGACGGCCTGCCTGTATACTGAGTTAAATAGTAATCCAATTCTTTTCTGAATTTTTTATCTCTTTTTGCTTTATTAAACGTTTCTTTTAACTGAACGAGGTTATTATAAAGCAGCTCCGGCGCATAAACCCCGCCGAATTGCCCAAAAAATCCGTTTTTGTCTGGTAAATTATATTTCATAATATTTATCCGGTTATATAATGTTCTTATAAAATACTAATAATGGATTGCTATTTCAATTAAGGAAGTTTAATTCTAATAAAAATGACATTTTATAAATTTGTGCGAAATAAATTATTAAAAAAAAGTATATAATAAATTAATATAGGGTGGAATAATTTTGTTTACCGTGTTAGTTTATATATCTTCTATAGCACAGGAGAAAGGCTATGATTATTACTAGAAAAATTCACGTTATTGCGTTCATCCTATTTCTAATTACATCCTATTCTTATACGGATACAGATAATTGGAAATATAACATAAAAATTACAAACAGCGGAACCAGAAGCCAGGGTAAAAGAGGCATTTTACTTTATAAAAACATTAGTATCGGGTATTATTTTCACTCTATACTTACCCCAATCGGAAAATATTCTTTCACATGGAGCAGACTGCCGTGGAAAGATAAGGGATATAATAAAATATCAAACCAGACTTCGCATGATTTTATAAACAGCCTGGTCAGGTCCAACAATACAATGAAAAGAATAATTAATCGCGGGTATTACAAAGGGTTCGCGAAGTATAAAAAAACGCCGGAAAACTGGATACGCGTTATGCGTGACGGGCAATATTTCTGGATAAACCCGGAAGAATTAGTCCAGTTCATAAAAAGACACAGGTTTAGTTCATTGATAACGCGTTTTCTTCGGATTTATTAGCGGAAGCATGAAATCAGGCTTTAAGTAAAAGTTAGATTTTATTCAACGCGGAGTAAGATGAGAAACGCTGAGGAATCACGTCAAAACCAAAATTGAAGATAAAATTAAAGCTTGAATAGTTATGCTATTGAAATTTATATCACAGCTTACGCTTAAATATCATCACCCTATGCGTTTAATTCTTATATTCTAAATTCTCTTCTTCCCTGGGTGATTTTTATAATTCTTATTATAAGTAAATATTAATATTATCTGATTTTAAAATTGTTTATGAAAAACGTTATGTTATTGACAACGGGTAAATGATTTTATATACTTATACTCACAAAGCCGGAGTGATGGAATTGGTAGACGTGCCTGACTCAAAATCAGGTGGGGTTAAACCCGTGCGAGTTCGAGTCTCGCCTCCGGCACAGGGGAAAAGACGTTTAACTCTTTTAGCGTAATACTTTAACCGGTGTTACGCTTTTCTCTTTTATAAACATATGAACAAAGACAAACAAAACGTAAAAATTCAAGAACTAAAGCCATGCTTCAAGCACATGATTAAAAAAAGAAAAACAATCCTTTTGACAATTATCTTTATATTAAGCCTCATTATACTTTTAGCTTTCTGCCTAAAGCCCGCGCGAATGTCAGAGTCAAAAAGCATAGCTATAATTTTTATTTTTTATTTCAAGGCGCTTATCATATTTCTAATAATTATCCGGTATAAAATAAAGTTTCATAAAATCAGAGAAATTAAAGGAGAATTAAAATTCAGATTTTTTAGAAACCCAAAGTATTTTATCGGAATGCATAAAGTTGATTTCCCGCCAAAGTTAAAAAAATTGCTGCGCAAGCAACTGCCCAAGGGAGCGGATGTAGAAGCAAAAACCATATTCATATCATGGACGCCTTTTGATAAAAAAAACTTTGTGTTTGAAATCAAAAAAGGCAAAAAAACGTATTCCCTGCTGGATGATTAATTATATCAACGTTGATGCATGCATAACGAAAGCGTATTGACATATAGTTATTTGAACCGTATAATGTTCAAAGTATATACTGTGTGGTAAAACAACGGGAGAAAAATAATGAAAAAAATAATCATAATTCTAACTTTATTGATAACTTTATTGTTGTCATGTAAAGGGAAACAAGGCAAGAAACAAGATGAAAAAGACAAAGATAAGTTAACTAAACAACAAATTAAAGCGTTAAGAAAAGTTATTGTAACTCCAAAAGGGATGGACAGATATGATTATTTTAAATATCTAAAATTTTTTGGCCCGAAATGGGCGGATTATAAAGTGAAATCCGATAGGTTTTTAAAAGTGTTTAAAAAGTACTTTGGAGTTACTCCCTATAGGGTTGTATGGCACTGGGATATGGACGGTGACGGATATAGGGATTTTCTCGCTGTTGAGGTGCATCCTAAAGTTAACCGTGGAGTAAAACGCGGAATACTCGTTGACGCACTAGGAGTAATAAAATTATACATAGACAATGTTAAAGGCATATATGCTCCAGATAAAAACAAAGGGGGGGTGCGTATGATTCTTGATTTGGAAAGATTGGGTATTAAAAAAGGTGAATTAGCGTGTTTTTCTCTGGGTTATCAGTCTCCTGAATTGGTAAATTATAAATATAAATGTGATGATTTAAAAGTTAGTTTTGCCAGGGTTGACAATTATCAAAGTAAAGAGATTTTAGGTTTAAATAGAAAATGCAGTAAAAAATTTTATGAAGTTTATGAATCAATAAAAGAGGAAAGAAAACGGAGATATTTACCTGCATTATCATTTGAATGCGGAGAAATTAGAATAATAAGAATTGACAAAGATTTAAAGTCAATGGCTGTGGATATGGACGGAAAACCCATTAAATATGGGTATAATGACAAGCTTAAAATTGATTATTTTCCGGCTAGTAAATATTTATCATTTTATATATTTACCATAGGAGTTTATGATTATCATAAATTACAAAGAGAGACGTATATGAAACGTTACCGTAATTTAAAAGCAAAAGGAAAAGCGTTAAGTTTACCGAAAATTAGCCCTGAAAAGGGAAAAGCTATATTTAAATTATTTCGTTACTACAACAGATAAAAGTTAGAAGACTTAAGCATGCGTTTTATTATACACTAATAAATTACAAAAAAGGTGCGTTTAAAAAAGCAAAGTATTGGTAGTTTATGCAGAAACACGGGGCGCGGCACAGATTTAAACCCGGTATTCAAGTAAAGGTTGACGGCAAGCAAAAGACAATTAAAAATTATACACATGTAGCCGTTATCGTTGGGTTTGACAAGAAAACGAATTCGTTGATTTAATTCTGCTAAAATATCCTTATTCTCATATACTAAAACAAGCTAACGCGTTGATTGAATACCTTGAACTCAAGCTTTTTTAAATCCCCCGGCTTATTCATTTTTACGTTTATTTTTACAAGCCCCCTTTAAAATAAAGAGGGCGGTTGGTGTTTTTCTTAATACCCCATACTATTACTAATTCCCT
>CALGPD010000340.1 GCA_937960625.1 uncultured Spirochaetia bacterium
AAGACAGCATTATAACCCTGCTTATATAAACCGTGACAGAAATGAAATATTAAAATTATATAGGGAAAAAGGATATTTATATACAAGAGTAAAATTTCAATTAGAACCGGGAAAAGAACCGAATAAAGTAGTATTAAAAGTTATTTTAAACGAGGGCGAAAAAATCCTAATAGAACAAATAAGTATCTATGGAACAAAAAAGCTTGACCCCGGACAAATAAAAAAGATAATGGAGAGTTCTGAAACTTCAGTAATGGCAGGAGATCAAACCTATTCTGATCTAAAAAAGAAAAATGATATTCAAAGGGTGCTTGCTTATGCCAGATGGAAAGGCTTTCTCTTTGCACGTGTTGTAAGATACGATGTTAGAATCGACTGGGTTGACCCTGAGTTTAAAGATAAAAGAGGTTATTATATTGAGGTTGAAGTAGAAGAAGGGCAGCAATGGAAAGTTGGAAAGATAAATTTTAAGGGAAATAAATTATTTACAAATAGAGAACTTTATAACAGACTTCAATTTAAAACCGGAGAAGTCTATGATGAAATGAAATTTAAAAACTCGTTAAAAACCATTTACGATTCCTACCGGACACAAGGATATATATATACTAAAATTACTATTATTGAAAAATATGATAGAAAAAATAACGTAGTTAGCTTTCTTGTAAACATTTTTGATGGAGACAGAGCACATATAGAAACCATTATTTTCCGGGGCAATACAAAAACCAAAGGATACGTTCTGGATAGAGAGTTAAGGATTTGGGAAGGTGAAGTTTTTAATATTGCCCGTATCAACTTATCAAAATTTAGGTTAAACAGAATCGGTTACTTTAAAAAAGCTGATATGGATATCCGCCCTTCCTCAGAGGAAGGCCTTGTTGATTTGATATTTACCGTAGAACCTCAACGAACGGGTATGGTATCATTTGGCGGTGGATACGGTACATTATCAGGATTTACAATTTTTGCTGAAATCTCAGAAAAAAACTTTCTCGGAAGAGGTTATAATATTTCAGCGAGAGCAGAATACGGACAATACACTAAAGAATTTAGAGTATCATGGTCTTCAAGATACCTTACTAAATATCTACCGATTTCATGGGGTATTTCAACAGGCGTTAGATGGCAAAGGAGGCAAACCGTACCTTATTACGACAGAAATGGTGATGGTAAACCTGATAAAATTAGATACAAGGACGACGGAAGCGGAGATTTTATTCTTATTCAATCAAGCGAAAGAGGAACAGGAGAAGCAGCCGGGCCAGGAAGTTATAACTCTTATGGTTCACCAATAAGTTATAATCTTCAATACATATCTGAAGATGACTGGTTAAGTTATTACGATTATGATAGAAACGGCGACGGTGTAATCAGCCCGGATGAAGTAGATGCAAGTTCCGAGGATAGGTATTATGATGAATGGAATATTTTTGCAAGATTATCTTTCGGGTACAGCTTTGCGAACTTTTTTCATATAAGAACAGGTTATAGCTTTTCAGCCACCATGCTTCATAACGTAAATAAATACGGTTCAACAAATTGGTATGACTCATATGATACAAGTGGTGTATATCAAACTAACAGCGCGTATTATATTACAGTATCAAATTTATATGAAGAATTGCCAGGCGCTAAAACAACCCTTAAAAGCGCGTTAACAACAAACAACTGGCTATATACAAGCAAAATTCCCGTTGGTATTAGCTTTAATAATACTGATAGTAGTTTTAACCCTACTCTAGGCTTATCAGCATCAGCGACCTGGACATTCATAGGAATAGGCGGGGATGTTAAGTATAATTTATTCAGTGTAGACCTGTCATATTACATTCCGCTGCCTTTAAAAATTGTTTGGGCAAACAGAATAAGCGCATCAGTTATTTTTCCATGGTTTGGAGAAACTTATCCAATAGTTCTTGAGGGTAATAAACTCGGTTTTGACGGAATAAACGAAGCGAGAGGCTGGCAGGATTACGTATATTATGACAGATATCAAGGATACGGAAAAGTAATAATGTCATCCGAATTAAGATGGCCAATTCCCGCAACGAATCAAATTTTATGGTGGGTATTTTTCTTTGATGTCGCCGGTATAAATACATATGAAAAAGGCGGACGCTTACCTACTAAATTAAGCAGAGAGTACGTATTCAGTTGGGGTTTTGGAGTGAGAATACAGATACCCATGTTCCCAATACGTTTATACGGGGCACAGCGTCTTGAATGGAGAGACGGAACACTTAAACCTATAACGAACAGCCTTGAATTTGTATTCAGTATAGCAGGATATTTCTAAAATTAATCAATATTTTAACTTTTTTTAAATTTGATTATATAAATTATTACTTTCTAACTAAATTATAGTGTATTAAATAATTTTTGTTTGATTTATGCATAAACTATTGATAGTTTATTTGTATAAATTTCTATTCCAAAATTTCCGGCAAAGAAAGATGAAAAAAAAGATTTTAATTACAATATTAATATTAACGCTTTTTACAAATACATATGCTGATAGATATATTAAAGTAGCAAGTATTAATTTTGAGTATATTTTTAAAAGATATTCTGCTACAAAACTTGTGAGGAAAAAACTGCTAAGGCTAAATGCTAAAGTAAAAAAGCGTATAGATAAACGTAAATATGAACTAAAAAAGCTGCAAAGAATTTATAATCTAAATAAACATAGATTTTCGGAATTGGAAAGAAGATGGAGATTTAGTGAAATTAAGATCAAAAATGAAATATTAAAAAATAAAATTAATCATTATAAAAAACTTTTAATAACAATTGAAAGAAAATACACATATAGTTTTGTCCGTGAAATTTATCTTGCCGCGAAAAAAATTGCAAGGAAAAAGGGTTTTTCAATTGTTTTAACTAAAAAAGCTATTTTACACGTTGATGCAGCTCATAATCTTGATAAATATGTTTTACTTTATCTTGAAAGAAAATTACGCGGAGAAAGACGAGAATAAATAAATTATGGAGAAAAAAATGAAACGTTATATATTACCTGTTATTTTACTATCACTGCTAATAGCATCGAATTTATATTCAGCAAGAATTAAAATTGCTAAAATTTGCTATGTTAATACACGGAAATTATTATCTGCACATCCTGCAACGAGATATATTATTAAAGAAATCATGCAGACAAGAAATAAATATAAATCCGAAATTCAATCTTTGGAAAAAGAAGTAAAAGAACTTGAGAATCAGGTTAAAAATAATGCTAATAAATTAAGCCAAAGTGAAATAAGGTCAATTCTAACAAAAATGGAAGCTAAAAAAGAAGCTTTGAATTATAAAATTTCAAAAAGGAATAATGAATTAAGAGAAATTCAAAGAACAAAATTAAAACCTGCTTATAGAAAAATTCTTTTAGATATAAAAAAATATGCAAATTCGCTTGGATATAACATCGTTATTGATGCAAGATTTGTTTTAATAGGAGCGCGAGACTTAGATATTACAGATCAATTAAAAAGGATATTCATGAATAAAAGATGAGAAAATATAATTCTTGCGAACTTGCTGTTATACTCAATGGAAAACTATTTGCTAAAGAAGATATCGTTATTTCAGGTATTGGAGATTTAAAAAACGCGCATAAAGGTGATGTAGTATGTCTGCACAAATCCAATATCAATGAAAAATTTCTACCGGAGGCTTCTCTATTTATCACTGATGAAAAATCCACTATACAATCAATTCCAAAAATTATTGTAAACAATACACAGAACGCGTTTATTTCTCTATTGAATATTTTTAATCCGTACAATAAAAACGGAGTAAAAGAATATATTTCACCAACTGCCTGTATTCAAAAAGGTGTTAAAACGGGTAAAAATTGTTTTATTTATAATAACGTATATATATCCCAAAACGTTAAAATCGGTAACAACAATAAAATATATCCAAATGTTTATATTGGAGAAGATGTAGAAATCGGAAACAACGTTACCATTAAACCAAATGCTGTTATTGAAAACGGAGTAAAAATAGGAAATAATGTTACTATACATTCCGGTTCAGTAATTGGTTCTGACGGTTTCGGTTATTTTGAAATTAACGGTGAAAGAAAAAAAATTCCGCAAATTGGAAATGTTATTATTGAAGACGATGTAGAAATAGGTTCAAATGTATGTATTGATAGAGCTACTATTAATCATACCTTAATAAAAAAAGGAACAAAAATAGATAATCTGGTTCAAATTGGGCATAATACAACAATAGGACAAAACTCAGTTATTGTATCACAAGCCGGTATTTCCGGCAGCTGCAAAATTGGTAATAATTGCATAATCGCGGGACAGGCAGGGCTTTCCGACCACGTAAGCTTAAATGACGGCACAATCGTGTTATCAAAAACGGGAGTATCCAAGTCTTTTAATGAAAAAAATCAAATTTTATTTGGAATACCGGCAAAAGAAGCCAAATCTATGTGGCGGATACTTGCCGCAATGAATAAACTTCCCGATATTATAAAAAAAGTAAATAAAATCGATAAGAATATAAAAATATCCAAGGAGAATAAGTGAAATGGGCGAAAAACAATTGAACATTCTAGAAATAATGGATTTCCTTCCCCATCGTTACCCTTTTTTAATGGTTGATAAAATATTAAGTATTGAGGGACAAAAAATTGTAGGAATAAAAAACGTGACAATTAATGAACCCCACTTTCAAGGACATTTTCCGGGAAAACCGATTATGCCGGGTATATTAATCGTTGAAGGAATGGCACAATGCGGTGGTATTCTTGCTTTTCAAAGTGTACCTAATCCTAAAGAAAAACTTGTATATTTTGCTAGTCTTGATAATATTAAATTCAGACGGCCGGTAGAGCCTGGTGATACAATACGTTATGAAATTGAAGTACTCAGATTTTCGGGTAAAATATGTAAAATGAAAGGTGTTGTATACGTTGGAGATGAACTTGCATGTTCAGCGGATATGCTGGCAACATTAATGGACAAACCTAAAGCAGAATGATTCATAAAACAGCTCTTATTGACAGCAAAGCAGAAATTGCTGAAAACGTTATCATAGGTGCGTTTTGTGTAATCGGCCCTTACGTAAAAATTGAAGAAAATACTATAATTCATTCAAATGTGGTAGTTGAAGGAAATACGCATATCGGCAAAGGATGCGAAATATTTCCATTTACTGTTATCGGTACAAGAGCACAGGATATAAATATATCAAAAGAATATATAGGCAACGTAAAAATAGGAAACGATGTTATAATCAGGGAACAAGTAACAGTTCACTCATCGACATCAACTGATAATTACACTACTATTGGAGATAGCTGCTACTTAATGGCGACAAGCCACGTTGCACATGATTGTATATTAAATAAAAGCGTTATTATGGCAAATTCATCAATGCTGGCCGGATACGTAGAAGTTGGCAAAAATGTTTTTATTTCTGGAGGGGCAGCGGTTCATCAGTTTTCTAAAATAGGTGATTATTCTTTCATAATAGCGAGTTCACGAACGGTTCAGGATGTACCTCCATATGCTATGACAGCGGGCTCAAGCCCAACAGAGTTTGCCGGTATAAATATTGTAGGCCTTAAACGCGCAGGGTTTGGCAGTGAAGATATACGCTTAATTAAAAATGCTTATAGAATCCTATTTAAAAAAGGCATGAAAACAAATGATTCTTTTAAAGAATTAAAACAATTTTCTTCAGACAAAGTAGTGCAAAGAATAATTGATTTCATCACAGTTTCTAAAAGAGGAATAATAAAAAAATGGAAAGGAAGAAACTCCTTATAGTAACAGGAGAAGTTTCCGGCGACCTTCACGGATATAACATCGCCAAAGAATTATTAAATCATCAAAACTTTGAAATACACGCTGTTGGGGGCAATAAATTACGTTCACTTCCAATAAAAATTATTACGGACCTAACATCGTATTCAACCATTGGATTTACAGATTTTATTCCATATCTAGGCAAGATACTCAAAGCAAGACGGAAAATATTAGATACAGTGTATGAAAACCGTTATGATGCAATATTGTTTATAGATAATCAGGGGTTTAATATTCCCGTTGCTCGTAAATGTAAAAAAGCCGGAATAAAGTGCTATTACTATTTCCCGCCTATTGTATCTGTATGGGATAGAAAAAACTCTAAAATAATCCCCGGAATATTTGATTTAATCCTTTGCCCTTTTAAAGCTGACGCAGAAATATATTTAAAAAACGGAGGTAAAGCTGTTTTTACAGGCCATGCTTTTATAGATACTGTTAAAGCAAACAAACAAGCGTTAGAAATAAAAAAACAATTAGAAATTGATAAGAATAAAAAAGTCATTGGAATTTTTCCCGGTTCAAGAAAAAAGGAAATTCAAAATTTATTGCCTGATATTCTTCAAGCATGTACTAAACTTAAAGAAAACACAAGCTTCATACTATCCTGCGCGTACCCTTCTTTATCAGAATGGATTAATAATATTTTATTAAAATATAACCTCGAAGTTAAAATTACTAATGGTACGGACTATGATATAATTAATGCTTGTGATATAATAGTGGGGGCAAGTGGTTCATTGGCAATTGAAACTGCCTTACTTGAAAAACCCATGGTAGTATTATATAAAGTTTCAAAAATAACTTATTTTTTAGCTAAACTGCTAATTAAAACTAAATATATTTCATGGCCTAATATTATATTAGATAGACAAGTATATCCGGAATTGATTCAAAATAAAGTTAATCCGGAAAATATATACAACAAAATTAATGGATTACTAAACGGGAATACAAATACATTAAATTCCGGTTTAAAAGAGTTTAAAAGTAAACTGGGTAATACAGGGGTTATAAAAAAAATCGCGAAAATTATAATAAAGGAAATTTCAAATGAGTAGAGTTTTAGGAATAGATCATGGGGATAAAAAAATAGGTTTGGCGGTAAGTGATAAATCAAGGATAATTGCAACTCCTATTGATTATATATTTAATGATGACAATCTAATTGAAAATCTAAAAAAATTAATAAATGAATATGAAATAGCGGAATTTGTAATTGGTTTACCATTAATGTTAAGCGGAGAAGAAAGCATTCAAACTGAGAAAGTCAGAGATTTTAAAGATTTTATTGAAAATGAACTTCAAATTGAAATGAACTTTCTTGATGAGAGACTAACAACGAGTTACGCGGAAAAATTGTTAATTTCCGGCAACATGAAACGCAAAAAAAGAAAAGAAAAAATAGATAGTTTGTCGGCACAGATAATATTACAGAATTATTTAGATAAAACGCAAAAATAATAATTTTTTGTTTCAATTTTGTAAAAATGTGTTAATATATTTTAGTTAATAATAAGAAATGAATTAGTAATATGCTGAAACAAAGAACAATACAAAACGAAATTAAAATAAGCGGAATAGGGATACACAGCGGGCTTAAATCTGAAATGAAATTTAAGCCGGCGCCTGTAAATACTGGAATCGTATTTCATAAAAAAACTCCTAACAATAAAGTTGAAATTAAATCTTCTGTTGCATATGTAATAAATACCTCTAATCAGGTTACGTTAGGTTCTAAACAAAGAAAAATTCAAACAGTGGAACACCTTCTATCAACCTTATATGCGCTTGGCATTTCAAATTGTATTATTGAAGTTTTCACACCGGAAATTCCAATAATGGACGGCAGCGCGTTTCCTTTTGTTCAGGCCATTAAAGAGGCAGGAATAAAAGAACAAAACGAATATCATAAAATTATTAAAATCCCTCATCCTATTTGGGTAACAGAGGGTGATAAATATTTAGTAATATTACCATCGTCAAAACAGGAGTTTAATTTTCATATTTCATACCCACATGTAGATTTGGAAAACCAATCATTTTATATAAGCGAATTAACTCCTGATGTTTATGAGAAAGAAATTGCCCAGGCCAGAACTTTCGGGTTCTATGAAGATTGGGAGTATTTAAAAAAACGCGGTTTAGCAAATGGCGCTTCCCTTGAAAATACGGTTGTATATAATAAAGACGGAATAATGAATAATAATTTAAGATATAAAAACGAAGCTGTAAGGCATAAAATGCTTGATTTAATAGGGGATTTATCTTTATTAAATGCCAGAATATACGGAAGAATTCTAGCATCAAAAAGCGGGCATAAAATGGATATTGAACTCGTTAGTAAAATAAAAAAACTAATCCTTGAAAATAAATTCACGAAAAAAGAAATCAAAGAAAATTATAAAAAATTCGAAAAAGAAGTTGCTTTTCTACTTTAAAACAAATATTTCAAAACAAAATTAAATAAAAAAACTGCAAAATAAAGGAATAAAAAATTTGAATTTTGCAGGTCATTTTAGTATTTTAGTCGAATATTAAAAGAAACGGAAAATAAATTATGGCTCCAAAAAATGATGTAATTATTAACAGTACAATAGGCGAAGGGTCTATTTTTGAAGGTAAATTTTACATTCACGGTTCTTTACAAATTAACGGCAAGTTTGAAGGCGAAATTAAAACCGAAGACCAACTTGTTATCGGGGAAACCGGAAAAGTAAAAACAAATATATTTGCTAAACGCGTTGTGATTGCCGGAACTTTAATCGGCAATACTATAGCAACCGAAGAAGTAATATTACTTGAAACAGGAAGAATACTCGGTGATATTACAGCTCCCGTTGTTCATGTAAAAGAAGGCGTTGTTGTGGAAGGTAGAATTCACATTACAGGCGGACAGAAAAAAGATATTACCAATGTTGTTAGAGAAGCATGGGAAGCAGGGCCGAAAATGCCTGAATTTGACCATGAACCTATTTCAAAAGCCGAACCTGAAACAAATATACCTGCTGAAACACCTGACAACGACTTTTAAAGAATGGGAATTTTATTCGGCCCGGTTTTTTCAAGAAGACTAGGTGTTTCTCTAGGCATTGATATCGTTCAGGATAGGCATTGTTCTTTTGATTGTATCTATTGTGAAGCAGGTAAGACACGAGTAAAAACATTAGAACCTTGCGGAAAAGCCACTCCTAAAGACGTTATAGATGTTTTAGAGTATTATTTCTCAAACCATGATAAAAAGTTTATAGATTATTTAACTTTCTCCGGTACGGGTGAACCCACTCTAAATCCATATATCGGTGAAATAATCAAACGTATTAAAAAGAAATACAAAATACCCTTATGCCTTTTAACCAATTCATCATTACTCTGGGATCATAATCTGATTAAAAAAGTTGCAAAATGCGACTTGATAATGGCATCTTTGGATGCAATTTCGGATGATGTGTTTTACAAAATAAACCGCCCCCTACCCGGTACTTATATTGAATACGTTTTAATTGGATTAAAAAAATTAGTTAAAATTACAAAAGGTAAAGTAATTATAGAAATAATGCTTGTAAAAGGAATAAACGATACACCGGGCGAGTTAGAAAAATTATCTAATGCGGTTAAAGATATTAATCCTCATGGCGTGTTTTTAAATACTGTTGACAGGCCTCCTGTAGATAATGTTACAGGGTTAACCAAACAGGAACTGGAACAAATTAGAGAAAAATACTTTGCCGGATATGATTATAAACCGGAAAAAACTATTGATATTAACAATTTGCCTGAATATCACCCTAATGATATCAAATTTAAAAAACTCGTTATGATTCGAGGTGCATCAATAAAAGAACTAGCAGTAATGTTTAAAAAAAACGAAAAAGAAACTTTAAAAATGGTTGAACGTTTATGCGACAGCGACAAAAGATATTATACAACCAATTATAAAGGGATAGTGAGGTTACATTATGATCCTTAAGTCTAAACAGGAAATTGAAATAATGCGAAAAAACAATAAAATTCTTGCTGAACTTTTACTTAAACTTAACGAAATTATTAAACCGGGAATTACCACACTTGATATTGATAAAATCGCAGAGGAATTTATTACAAGCAGAGGAGGATATCCCGGATTTAAAGGATTTCAGGGATTTCCGAATTCCGTATGCGCATCTGTTAACGAACAGGTTATTCACGGAATACCTAATAATAAACCTCTAAATGAAGGCGATATTGTAGGTATCGACGTTGGAATTAAAAAAGACGGATTTTGGGGAGATACTGCTTATACTTATGCTGTGGGAGAAATATCCCCAGAATTAAAAAAACTTTGCAAAGTTACGGAAGAATCATTATACCTCGGTATCAAACAAGCCATCGACGGCAATAGAATTTATGATATATCAAATGCAGTTCAAACACACGTTGAAAATAACGGTTTTTCCGTTGTAAGAGAATATACAGGCCATGAAATAGGCAGAGAAATGCATGAAGATACAAAAGTTCCAAACTATGGGAAAAAAGGCTTTGGCCCCCGTATAAAACCCGGGCTCTGCATTGCTATTGAGCCAATGGTAAATATGGGAACGTATAAAGTAAAAGTTTTAAATGACAAATGGACGGTTGTTACCAGAGACAATAAACCCTCAGCACATTTTGAACATACAATAGCTGTCACGGAAAACGGGCCGGAAATATTATCTAAACTTTAGCATCATGTCGGAGGAAATTTGAGAGGAACGCGTTTAGAAGTTGATTTAAATGCTTTAACAGGCAATTTAGAAAAAATACAAACCAAACTAAATAAAGATATTAAAACTATTGCAATAGTTAAAGCCGACAGTTATGGCTTAGGCGCAGTACAAGTCGCTCATCATATAAAAGACAAAGTCTGGGGCTTCGGCGCAGCTACAATTGAAGAAGCTGTGGAATTACGCCAGGCTGGAATTAAAAAACCCATACTAATGCTCTACCCTTTACTTGAAAACGAGATACAGGAAATAATACGATATGAGATAACACCTACTGTCACTGATATTAATAGAGCAAAAATACTTGAAAAAGAACTTATCAAAGAAAATAAAACTATTAATATTCATATTAAGATTGATACCGGTATGGGCAGGATTGGCCTTGCTTATGATGACTGCATTAATGAAATAACGGATATATGCGAAAAGAAAAACCTTAATGTTCAGGGATTATACACCCATTTCCCTAACGCGGATTTGCTTGATCAAGAATTCTGTAATGAACAAGTAAAGCGCTTTGACGGATTTGTAAGCCAGCTAAATGAAAAAGGCATTAAAATCCCTATTAAACACATGGCTAATTCAAGCGCAACGGTTATGTACCCCGCTACACATAAAGACGCTGTAAGGCCGGGTTTATTAATGTATGGAACCTATCCTACGGCTTTAATTAAAGAAAACTTTAAAGTAGATGCTGTAGCAACGTTAAAAGCAAAAATCATATTTATAAAAAATGTTAAACCCGGAGAAACTGTCTCATACGGAAGGACGTTTACAGCGCAAAGACCCACAAGAGCAGCTGTTCTGGGAATTGGATATGCAGACGGGTTTTCTACGAGAAACTCATCCAAGGCTTTTGTTTATATAAATAACAGGTTTTCCCCTGTTTTGGGTAGAGTGTGTATGGATTACACAATGATAGATATTACGGATATTCCTGAAGCCGGGCATGGAGATGATGTAGTAATTTTTGGTAAAGGCGGAGAAACAGCAGACTATTACGCTGAAAAAATCGGAATAATTCCTTATGAAACATTAACCACAGTAACTAAACGCGTTCCCAGAATGTATATTAAATAGATTATAGATAACGCGCTCTTTCTTTATGCAAAGAATCCGTTTTGGCAAGTAAAAAATCTTTTGCTCTTTCAGCTTCCAATATTTCCTCAACCTCAAGAACATATGAAACATTAATAGAAAACATCACGATTTCGTTTAATACATCAATAACACTTTGCCCTGTTTGCCGATTATATTTAAGGATTTGATAACAATAATACGTTATCACCCTCATCTCTTCTTCGGTAATTTTTAGCGGATGTTTCATAATTTCCTGCATCTCTATTGGATCCGGAATACCGTTCTTCATTAAATAATAATGAGAATACATATGCTTATTGATTTCATAAACTATTTTATAAAAAATTCTTGCGGTTGTAAATATTAAAGAACAAGCCTTCTCATCTTTTTCAATATCAAGGTGACGGTTTTTTATGTAACGTTCATAGATTTGAAAAGTGATGCTGATATGGGTATTAAGAGACCTAAAATCTGCAATTTCTTTGTATTGGGTTTTTAATTCATCAATTAGGTCTTTAAAAACGTTGTTTTCAAATATTCTAACTTCTTTAGCCGAATTTTCAACTTTCACTTTAATCTTTCCGTTTAATATTTCAGTATACAAGTTTAAAAAACCCGTTATTAATAATTGAATTGAAAACAACATGTCATCTTCAAAATACTTTATAATCGCGCTTTCATCGGTTTTATGCCGGTCTAATCTTCCCGATGCTTTTGCCACTTTTATAGCAACTTCGGTAAAATCCTGAGATTTCGATAATTCACCTATATGCAAAGTAGGGATAACGGATTTAACGATATACAACTGTTTCTCAGCAGATTCAATTTCACTGTTTATTTTATCTATTCTGGATTCAATCTTCTGAGCTATTTTTTTATCACAAAGGTATATTTCTTCTGGAATTGGGTCAACTCTATAATTCTCAACAAGGTCTTTTAACACAATCTTCTTTTTATAAGCAACGTAGTAAATAGAAATTATAATTTGATAAAAATTAACCTTGCCGGATAGTTTCATATTAAAAACTCTTAAAACAATATCCATTATGGAAGCAATAGCCTGTTTATGCTTTGAATGAGTTGATAAAGCAAGCTGTACGCCTTCAATAATGATGTTTTTATACCTTTCATCCTGAACAACTTCAAGAAACTTTGGAACTAAAGTTTCAACGTTTAAAAATAATTCCTGAATAGGTGAACCGTGTTTAATATGAGAAACGAAAAAAATAAACTGATTGATAAAATTGTAGAAAGTATAAACAGCGTTATATTGAAGCTTGCTTAAAGATCCCCAGCTTATTTCCAATAAAAACTTTAAAGACTCAACCACGCTAAAATCTATCTGCTTGTTCAAATCCTCAAGCGAAATAAAAAAATGATTTGACAACCTGAACTTAAAACCAAAAAGAGAGGAATGAAGCATGCCTGACTGAACAGCAAACTTCTTTAAATTCTTACGCTCATGAAAAATAAAATTAAGAAATCCAGAAGGCTTTAGTTTCTTAACCTTCTTTTTTACGGTTTCCTGCTTTAATATTTTTTCCTGCTCAAATTCCTCAATGGATAAAACAGTTTTAGCGCGTTTATTTTGCCTATCTATATTTTCATAAAAATCTTGATGCTTTTGTTTATCTTCATCATCAATTTTTTCGATTTCATGAATTCTGGCAAGAATATTGGGAATTCGTTTAATTACTTCCGCAACTTTGGCGCCTGCCTCATCCGTACGGTTCTTTTGCAGCAACTCACTATAATAAAAGTAATGCTCAACTTCGGTGCGTAACTTTGCAATATCCTTAATTTCTTTTTTTTCTGTCGGATACATAATAACTAATGCCCACTATATAATATATAATATTTTTTATCAATAAACTTTTTCCGGATTATACAATAAAATCTAAAAAAAATTTGATTTATTAACCTTACTATATATATATTTTGATATATACTATGCTTAAAAATAAAAAGATACCGTATAAAACAATTATATTTACTTTAGTCGGTGCATTAGCCGGTTTTCTATATGCATTTTTTGTTGGCTGTAAAACAGGTACATGTCCGATTACATCGAATAAATTCATAGCCACTATTTTTATGGGTTTTTTCGGATTTGTTTTATCTATAGATAGTAAAAATAAACAAAAAGGTGAAAAACAAGATGATAGTAATCAACAGTGAAGAAATTTTTGAAAATGAAGTGTTAAAAAGCGATGTTCCAGTATTAGTTGATTTTTACGCTGACTGGTGCGGCCCATGTAAAATGCAGACCCCTATTTTAGAAGAGCTTTCAGGTGAACTCGATGGTGCTGCTAAAATTGCGAAACTAAACGTTGATGACAATAGAAATATTGCGGAAAAATACGCGATACAATCAATCCCGACTTTAATCGTATTTGAAGGCGGAGAGGTTAAACAAACTCTAATCGGGCTGCAAAACAAAGATAATTTAAAAAGCTCTTTAGGCGTTTAGTTAATTCATATTTACATAAAACGGAAAATTTTTACCCGCAAAGTTATATAAAATTATTCAATTGGTGAGGAAAAGTTAAAAATTGGATAATATGAATTTAGATAATAAAACAATGGATTTATCTCGGTTTACCAGCAAAACAAGGCCATTTATCAGCTTGGGGATGAGTTGTAAGGCGTTTTACGTTGCTTCCGTCAACGTTCATAACGAAGATATCCCAGTTAGAACCATCAACTTTACGGCTAAATGCAATCTTGCTGCCGTCAGGGGAAAAAACAGGGCACCAGTCACTATAAGGATAATCAGTTAACCTTTTTACATTAGTACCATCTGCGTTCATTATATATATACTGAATTTTTCTAGATCACCGGGTGCGTGTTTATTAGCTGCAAAAGCAATTTTTGTCCCGTCAGGAGAAAAAGTTGCCTGTCTAAGATAGTAGTTTGTGTTTGTTATTTGAGTTACTTTATGATTTTCCAAATTCATTGTGAAATACTGATTTTTATTATCACCTTTGGATATTGCGTAAATTAATTTTGAACCGTCAGGGGAAAAAACAGGATGCCACTCATTGTTATCAGTGTACGTTATTCTCTTTTGATTTGAACCGTCTAAATCCATAACAAATAATTCTTCCTTATCTACTGGAACTTCCCGCTGAAAAACAATCTTTGTACCGTCCGGGGATATTGCAGCGTTTTCCTCACAATAAGCATGGTTTGAAAGATTTTTCTCACCGCTGCCGTCTGCATTAATAATGTAAATATCATACTGAGATCCGCCGGATACTTTTCTCTCAAAAACGATTTTACTACCGTCAGGAGAAAATGAAGGATAACAATCCTGATGATCGTTATCTGTAATTTGGGTTAAACCGCTCCCGTCAATGTTTATAGTATATATTTCATAGTCATTATAATCTCTATTACTGTGGAATACGATTTTACCCGCGGCAGATAAATCAGGTGAAATACACTTCGTTGCAGTGGTAACGGGAAAAATAATAACGAGTAAAACCAGAAGCAAAAATGAACGTTTAATAAAACTCATGGTTTGTTTTAAAAACTCCAAAAAATTGTATTAATAATTAATGTATATCAAATTTATTAAAAATAAACAACGAATAATAAATTTTTCACTCAACGAGATTTACCTGCAAAACAAGGATAGTATTCATTTTCATCAGTATCGGTTAGTTGTATAACGTTGCTTCTGCCAACGTTCACTCTCTGTATTGACGTAAAATTTGAAAACATCTACTTTAGAATCCCAGGCTTGTTTGGCTTGACGTTAATCTAAACAACTCCATTTATAATAAAGAGGGGGGCGGCTTATCATTACGTTGGTATCTTTATTAATACCCGATACTATTACTAATTCCCTTCTTTATTTAAATAAGGGCTAGGAATGACTTCTAAAACTTTGATTTGATATTTTATTTTTGTCTGTTTCTAAAGCTCTACGTGTTCTAAATGTACATTTACATCAAAGCCGCACTTATTTTATGTCTATACCGTATAAATATTGTGGTTTAAAGGTAAATAATCGTTATTTCTTCTCCAGTATGGATATAACGAATATGCCTTTTAAAAAAATAACCGGTATTCCTACTAAAACAACCGCGAGTTTTACAAACGCATCGTTTAAACCGAAAAATGATAATTCATGCCCTGCCATATAATAAAAAATCAATGTAATTATCAATGATACAATAGCCAACACAATTTTTGATACACCTTTTAATTCTCTTTCCGGAGTAAATAATATTTCTGAAATCCTATTTTTTATACTCATAGTTCCATCCTTAATTTATATTTTAAACCCTATTCCCTGACAAACTTTCCTTTAATAAACCTGACTTTGCCTTTCATTATTTCATAGCCGCTTATAACGCGTTGTTTTTTAGTAACACGTTCTTTTAAAATAATAAAATCATCCTTACGGGAATGCATCCATACAAAAGAATCAGCTCTAAGGGAACCGAGCATTTTTTGAAACTCGGTTTCTTCTCTTTCCATTTTCATAATAAGCCCGTTTTGAATTTTAAACTTAGTAGTAAAATTCCGTTCAGCTTCATCCTCATAGGTTTTCGTGCCTTTTGCTTCAAAATTTTTATCATCAACTTTAATAATCATTTCAGTTATTTTTAAGGATGAAACTTTCTTAAAATCAGTGTCATAATAAGTATATCCGCCCTTCCAGCGGCCTAAATACACATTAAAAGCGCCTTTCTCAAGCGTTACACGGATTTTCTTTTTCTGCCCGCAGCCGGCTATAACCATAATCAAAATAATAACGCATATAATACTCTTTGTTTTCATTTTCCCTCTATCATATTAAAAAAGTCTTGTTCTGAAATTATATTTACACCGGCTTTTTTTGCTTTTTCTACCTTGCTCCCGGGTGATTCACCGACAACGAGGTAATCAAGATTTTTGGATACAGCGGATAAATATTTACCCCCATTGCTTTTAACAATTTCCTTTGCCTGGTCTCTTTTAATCCTGCTTAACGTTCCTGTGAATAAAAACGTTTTGCCTTGTAGTAAGCTGCTTTTTTTCTCTTGTTTTTCATATAATATTTCAACGCCGTTTTCTAAAAACTTTTCAATAAAATTGATATTTCTTAAATCTGTAAAAAAGTCAATAACGGATTCTGCAATGTTTGGGCCTATTTCATTGATTTCAATCAAATCACTTTGTTTTGCTCTTGTTAAATCCTCAAACTTAGGGTAAAATTCAGTTAATATTTCAGCTATCCGTGGGCCAACGAATTTAATTCCTATAGCATTTATAAACCTTGGATAGGTAACCTTTTTTGCGTTTTGTATGGCTGTTATAAAATTGTCCGCGGATTTTTCTCCCATTCCTTCAAGGTCCACAATGTCTTTTTTTGTCAGGGAAAACAAATCAGCCGCATTATCAATTATACCTTTATTAAAAAGTGTTTTCATCCATTCGTTTCCAACACCGTCAATATTAAAACATTCCTTTCCGATTGAATATATTATTCGCTGAACTTTTACTCCCGGGCATTCATAATTGGGGCAGTTTACAAAAATTCCTTTTTCGTCTTCTTCCAATGCGGTTTGGCAGAACGGGCATTTTTTCGGAAACTCAAAATCAATTTCATTTCCGTCTCTGTAACTTTTTTCAACCTGTACAATTTTGGGAATAACATCCCCTGCCCTTTTTATTCTTACTGTATCGTTTATTTTTACATCAAGCCTGGATATTTCAGCTTTATTATGAAGAGTTATACTCGATACCGTTACCCCGCCAACCCTGACAGGTTCAACCTTGGCAACGGGTGTTAAAACTCCCATTCTTGATATTTGTAATGTAATTTCTTTTAATTTGGTTTTAACTTCCTGCGCCTTAAATTTATACGCTGCTGCCCACCTCGGGCTTCGCGCAATTTCACCCAGACTGTCATGTAATTTAATTTCATCAACCTTCACAACGAGTCCGTCAATTTCAATATCAAGTTTGTCTCGTTGTTTTGATACATCGAGAAATACTTTTTGCACATGGGTATGATTTTCACAAAGCCATCTTCCCGGAGTTGTGGGAATGTTAATGGAGTTCAGCCAATCAAGGCTTTGTTTGTGTGAACCGAAATTGAAATCAGCATTTTCCAGAACAAGGTGATATGCGTAAAACTTTATAGGACGCTTTGCTACAATTGCGGGGTCAAGCTGCCTCAATGACCCCGCTGCAGCATTTCTCGGATTTGAAAATTGTTTTTCTTTTTCAAGATAACGTTTTTTGTTCAATTCCTCGAAATCCGATTTATGTATAACGGCCTCACCCCTAACGATGACCCGGCCGCCAATTTTTTCAGGTAAATATATAGGTATATTTGAAACATTCTTCAAATTATTAGTAATATTTTCTCCTGTAACTCCATCTCCGCGTGTAGAACCCACTGCTAAAACTCCATCTTCGTATATAAGTTCAACAGCAAGCCCATCTAATTTATATTCAACTGAATAGTTAAAGTCTGAGCCAGGTATAAGTTTTTTAATTCTTTTATCAAAATCTATTAGTTCTTGTTCATTTGTTATATTAGATAACCCGAGCATTCTGAATGGATGGGTAAAAGGTTCAAATTTATCTAGCGGTTTTCCACCGATTCTTTTCGTTGGTGAATCCGTTGTTATTAATGAAGGGAATTCATTTTCCAAATTAACGAGTTCTCTCATTAATTCATCATATTCACTGTCCGTTATTTCAGGTACATCTTTATTATAATATAAATCATTGTGGTAATTGATTTGTTCAATCAATGTGTCAATACGGTTTTTAGCCTGCTTAATATCCATACAAGCTCGCTTTTAATATTATAATTACTTACTATTCTGCTTTTTAGACCTATTTACCACCGTATCTTTAAGTTCTTTCCCGGGTTTAAAATACGGCACTTTATGCTCCGGTACTTCAAATTTCACATTAGTTTTCGGATTTCTGGCAATCCTTGCTTTTCTTATTTTAGTACCGAAAGTTCCAAAACCCCGGAGTTCTATATGCGCATCATCAGCAAGGCCTTCTTTTACAATCTCAAAAAAATTATCAATTATTGCCCCAATGTCTTTCTTGGTAATGTGTATTTCATTACTTATCATTTCAACGATATCTGCTTTAGTCAAATCGCCCCCGTTCAAGCGCTTTAAAGCGCATTTATCTGTTTCATGATTCTATTTTTTTTTCTAGCTGCAAGTTTCTTATGCAAAATTCCTTTTCTCGCTACACTATCAATCTTTTTTTGGAAATCTAAAAATGCATTTAAACTTTCTTCTTTATTTCCTGATGAAATTGCACTTTGAACTTTCTTTTCAAGATTTTTAACCATAGTTTTATAAGATTTATTTCGCAGTTGTCTTGTTTCGCTTTGTCTTACGCGTTTTTTCGCGGAAATTGAATGAGCCAATTAATTCCTCCACTTATATTTCTATCTTATCAGTGTACAATATAATATTAATATTAAATCAGTGTGTCAACTGAATTTTTAAAATTTTATAAATTATTGATAATTAAACAATTACATGTATGAAAATTATATAATATATTAAACGCTCACTTAATGTGTTCTATTTTAAAAATTATATGTATAATATTCATTGCAG
>CALGPD010000341.1 GCA_937960625.1 uncultured Spirochaetia bacterium
TGAATCCCTCTCCATCTGTGGGCAGTTTCTCTTAAAAAACGTTGTTCAAAACAAAACGGGGGATTTACTTAGGAGGATTTACGTTATGGACAACGAGAACACTTAATAGAACAGAATGAAAACATTATAGTACAGGGAACTGCTCCACTTTTATTTTTTGCATGAACATTACAACAACGGGTATTAAACTAACGTAGAATAAAACATAAGCTGTTCTTTGAACATTTACTAAACCTGCAACGGGAAAAATTACTAAATATATGTTTACAGCCAAAAAAAAGAATAAAGCGTTGATTAAAACGGGGATGAAGATTTTCCGAGTTTTGTTAAAAACCTGAATAATTAAAGCAGTAATTATTGTCAGAAGAAAAACTATTACAAAATATAACGGATAGTTTTTGCCGAACATTGAAAATAATATCAACCTCGGAGGATATTTAATATAAACAAGTATGGAATAAGGCATGATTAAAAAAAACAGAATCCGCCAGCTTAATCTTTTATGAAAATTTATGCTTTGATCCGTTTCAATAAACAAACCTAAAAAAGACAGCAAGCCTATTAAAATCAGTTCCCTAACCGGTAGATGTATGTAAGACAGCCTGATACTTAACGCGGGGAAAAAAACCAGAAAAAAAGTAAAAATAATAATAAAAGCGATTAATATATCAAACGCCGTTATCATACGTTCATCATCAACTGCATTCCTGAAATTAAACAAAGCCATAATTAAAAATACAAAAAACAATGCGGTATAGTTTATTAAAGAGCCTGCAAAAAAAGTAAAAATAGAACTCGCGTTTGGGGAAAAATAAAATGAAAACACTCTGTTTAAAAACATACATATAATGAAAATGATTAAAAATATAAATCCTTTTTGGACATATTTATTTTGTAAATTCATAAGTAGTATTCCTCAAGTTAAAAAATAAATAATTAAATTGGATTAGGTAAGCTTAACCGTTTTCATTCCGTTTTTTTTGTTCTTTTTCGATTTCTTTTTTTAAAGTCTCAGTAACGAGTTTAAACTGCTTTTTATTTTCTTGGCTCACATTTGACAATTCTTCGTGAGCTTGAAACATTAATATTGCATTTTCCAGCCTGTCAATATCTCGCATGATAAGTTCAGTTAAATGAATGTTTTCCGAGACCGGCATCTCTTCTGTAATGGTAAATACTTTAAGAAGCCCCATATTCTGCAGCACTTCTTCACAGTAAATGGAAGGCTTGGAAATAAGTATATGTTTGCTTAGAATATCTACACATTTTTTTTCAACAATTATTAATGTGCCTATAAAGGTTGAATCCATATACTTACAATCGGATAGATTTATAAAGATATTATGCTCGGTTGCACTTTCAAATTGCCCGACAATGTCAAAAATAAATTTCTTTAAGGTTGACGCAATCATCATTGTTGCTTCACCGGCTACGTAAATATAAACATTATTCTTGTCATAACCTACGGTAAGTGTAACGCGTTTTGCAGGATCGTTTTCGCCCATTTTCATTAACTTTTAGATTTATTTTTCTAGTTTATTATAAAACATTGTGCATAATATTACAACATTAAACTTATAATTCATTATTAAAACTAACCTTTTTGAATAAGGTCAACATTTCCATCCTGTTTTACGCTAAGAATTGATTTACAAAAGATACATTTAAATTTTCCCGGTTTAGAAAATTTAAGCATTTTTCCGCAGTTCGGACAAGATGTAGACAAAGGAAAACTTGCTGCTTTAGACGCTTCATTTGCTTGCTGATTTGCTTTTGATGCTTCCGCATCGGAACTTGCACTTTTTTCAAGATCTTCTATTGCCGCTTCAACAGTTGGAAAAATTTTAAAAAAGTTTAAAAAACCTAATAATTTAAAAACTTCAAATACTTTTGGTATGAGATTTACTAAAACCAAACTCCCGCTTTTAGGAAGTAATGCGCGGTTAAACGCTGTAAATGACCCGATTCCGGTTGAAGATACATAAGTTAAGCCGCTGCAATCCATAATAATATGATGATAGCCTTTATTTATAATATCATTAACGTAATCCTGAAATGGTTTACTATTATAAGTATCAAGATAACCTACTAATTGTAGTGAGACATATTCCTTACTTCTTTTTATAACTGTTGGTGTTATTTTAATGGAGTCCCTAATATTAATCGCTTCCATCATTTTCTCCTAAATTAATGTATAACCACATTATTATATAATCGTCAACTATTAAACTTTAATTACCGAGATTTTATCTTCTATTAATTTTTTTTCTTTTTTTATTATCGGGTCAATTTCCTTATTTATAAAATTTATTACTTGAGACGAAGCTCTTCCGGTAAATCGTTCTGCTTTTAGTATATCGTTTATTATATTTTCGTCAAGTTTTATTCTTATATCATTAACAATTTTTTTTATTAAATCATTATTTTTTCCGTCAATTTTAATTGACTTGGTAACTTTGTGGGAAATTTGCCGAATTATTTCATGAATCTCCTGTCTGCTGCCGCCTCTTTTTACTGCTTCCATCATTATGTCTTCGGTTGCCATAAAAGGAAGCTCCCTTTCAAGGTTCTTTTGTATCATCTTTTCATACACCACAATCCCGGATGCTATATTGTCATACAGCCGAAGTATACCGTCTAATGCAAGAAAACTCTCTTCAATTGCAATTCGCTTTATGGCTGAATCATCTAGAGTACGTTCAAGCCATTGAGTAGCTTGTGTATGCGATGCATTCAACGCGTTATTAATAACGTATCTGGACAACGAATTTATCCTTTCGGACCGCATTGGATTTCTTTTATACGGCATGGCTGAGGAGCCTACTTGTTTGTTTTCAAAAGGTTCTTCAAGTTCCTTTAAATGCATCAATAGACGCATATCATTGGCAAACTTTGACGCGGACTGAGCGATTCCTGATAGTATGGACAAAATCTGATAATCAATTTTTCTTGAATAAGTTTGCCCGGTTACAGGTAAAGCATTGGGAAAACCCATTTTTTCAGTTACTATGTTTTCAAGTTTATCAATTTTACTCTCATCTCCGTTAAAAAGTTTCATGAAACTTGCCTGTGTGCCCGTTGTTCCTTTAACTCCTCTTAGAGGCAATTCTTTTAACCTGTGTTCAAGGTCATGATAATCCAGTAACAAATCCTGAAGCCAAAGACAAGCTCTTTTACCCACAGTTGTTAACTGCGCAGGCTGAAAATGAGTAAAACCTAGGCATGGAATGTGCTTATTATCAAGAGCAAAATTCTTTAATTTATTTATAACATTTACAAGGTGTTTTTTTATTAATAACAATGCTTGATGGTATTGAACAATATTTCCGTTATCCATTACAAAAGCGCTTGTTGCACCGAGGTGTATTATGGGTTTAGCTGATTTTGCAAAATCTCCAAAACCATGTATATGAGCAATTACTTCATGCCTTGTTTCTTTTTCATATTCGGAAATTTTATCCCAATCGAAATTTGAAATATTATCTTCCATGTCTTTTATTTGCCCGGAAGAAATTTCCAAACCGCATTCTTTTTCCCCTGACGCTAAAGCAATCCAGAGTTTACGCCAAATCATATATTTATTCTCAGGTGAGAATATATAAGACATTTCTCTTGAAGAATACCTTTGAGTTAATGGACTTGTAAATTTATCTTTTTCATTCAAAACAAATTCTACCGCTATAAAATTAATTTAGTTAGTCAACATATGAACTTCTTTTATGGGAATCGCCTTTTTTAATTTTAATGATCATTCTGGCAGCAAGAATTCTGGGGGCTCTTATACTATGTTCATCGAGAACAACGCGAAAAGCTTTTAAAGCCTTTTCTTTATCACCCAAATGAAAATAGCAAAAACCGATTTCATAGTCACACCACGCTTTATACTTATCCGCGCTCGGAAAAGTCTTTTTTATCTCCTGAAAAGTTTTAATAGCTTTTTTGTACTGCCCTTTTACATAAAGGTCAATACCTTTATCATACATTCCTTTAGGAGTATTTAAATTACGGTAAATCTTATAGTTTTTTACACACCCAGTAGATATTGCAAAAACTAAAATTAAAAAAAATACTTTTTTGTTAAACATATGTGATTGTTACCCGTTTAATTAATTGTTGATACGTCTTCTTTATAAATTTCATCTTTAATCGGAAGACTTTTTCTTAGGTCTTTGAGAAAACTTTTCAATTCTCCCATAGCATCGTATTTTTCACATGTTTCCATTGTACGGCGCGCTACGGTAAAATATTTGTAAAGTTTTTCTTCTCCTAATTTCTTTTTCCATTTCTTTTCTTGACAACGAATCCTGAGCACATACTGATTATTAATGCCCGTTCTTTCTTTGATTAACACACAATTAGCACAATTAGCGCAATAAATTTTTTCTTTTTTAGATGATTTTTCTGCCATAAATATATTCCCATATTGAAGTAGACGAAAATTGTTGACAACGAATGAAATAATATATTAGCCATATTAAATAGTCAAGAAAAACTTAATATATATTTAATATAACTTTCAGTGATAAGGTAAACAGTAATTATTTAAACGTTTTTACTCATATAAAGAAATAATATTTTTTATTTCCGGTAAATCTGAATATATTTTATTTTATCTTACTAATTTTTAGAAAAACGAAAAAAAAATCTTTAATATTTGATATTTAGGTTTTTTTTCCGATTAATAATATAGAGAAAAACTTTTTATTGACTTTGGAGTATTTTCGACTATAATATAAAGTTAATTGAAACCGGGTATAGTACTATTGGCTGAAAAATCTTTACAACTAACAACTGCAAATTATAACAAAGGCACCTGGATAATGATTGAAGGAAAAAAAGATGCTGACGCTTTCTTCATTATCAGAAAAGGTTCGGTGCGCCTTGTGAAAGAAAATGAAAGTGTTGTCGAAGAACACGGAAGTGATATGTTAAAACCCGGAGATTTCTTCGGTGTTATTTCATGTATGAGCGGGCATCCGCGTATTGAATCCGCGGTCGCGCTTTCAGATGTGTCCTTAATTGTTGTAAAAAAGAATCAATTCGGAGTTTTAATTCAAAAAAATGCTCCTATAGCATTAAAAATTATACGAAGTTTCAGTCAAAGATTAAGAATATTTGATGAAGCTTTAACTAAATTAAGCTTTCAACAATCTATTGAATCAACTCCAAAAGAACTATACAATATAGCACTTTATTATTTAAACGCAAAAAATAACAATCTATCTGTTTATCCTTTTTATAAAGTATTAAAACTCGTTAAAGATGATATGGAACTGGTTGATAAAGCTAAAAGAAAATTTGAAGGCTTAAAAAAATACGCAAGGGAAGCTTTAAACCTTGACCAGCCAAAAGAAGGTTTTTCAAGAACTTTCGCCCATAATACATTTGTTTTTTGTGAACATGAACCGGGCAACGAGTTATACATCATTCAGTCAGGTAAAGTTAAAATAACGAAAATCGTTGCTGAAAAAGAAGTAATGCTCGCTGTTTTAAACCCCGGCGACATTTTCGGGGAAATGGCAATATTAGATAATAAACCAAGAAGCGCGAGCGCAATTGCAGAAGGTACAGTTACCATGTTCGCTGTAAACAGGCAGAACTTTGAAGGAATGGTAACCAAACAGCCCCAACTTGCGACAAAGCTTATTACACTGCTCGCAGAACGTATATGGCTGATTTACCGCCAGCTTGCAAACATATTACTAAAAGACCCTACAGGGCGTTTATACGATACCCTGCTGACCCAGTTATTAAAACACAAAATTGAAATTAGAAAAGCCGCGAAGCATATATTTGATTTCGGGCTGTCAGACCTTCTTAAAATGACCGGGCTTGATCCCGTATCTCACAGAGATGCCGCGGAACCAATAATTAAATCGAGTAAATTTAAGGTTGGCGAAGGCGGTAAAATTCAGTGCAACGATATTGAAGAAATTCAAAAACAGGTTAATTACTATAAAAAAATGCAGCAAATGGAACAAAAACGTCAAAAGAAAAAGTAATCCGTTTCTTTCTTTCAATTATCCGGCTTTTATTAAATCAAGGAAAAAAATCTGCTCCACTAAATTATAAACTAAAATACATTGCCTTAATAATCAGATTAATTTTCAACAAAAAAAAGCATATATGATTTTGGTTTTAACACAGCCTTAAATCAGACCTAAATTTAAAAATATATTACTTTATTAAGCTTCTACTGTCAAGAAGCAAATAAACGGACAAACATAACTGTAATTCACTATATATTTAATTTTCCTGCTTTAAAATCATAAAGTAATTGAAAGCAGATTGTTTCCATCTATGATATTTTCTCTTCCAAAATATGAATAATAATATCTTTTTTGAAAAAAGGTTGATTTAAATTTTGATATCTATATAATGTAAAAAAAATATGGTTAAAACATAGATGAATACATTGGTTATAAACTCAAGTTTAAACGGTAAAAAAGGATATATTGAACATATATTAAACTGGATAAAAAAAGAGTTTAATGAAAATGAAATTACAACGCGTTATACTAAAGATGATAGAATAGGAAATTGCAGGGGATGTAGAAACTGTACGTTTCAAGCAAAAGGTAATTGCCCAATAACAGACAGCATGGCTATTTACCAGCGTTATATGAAAAATTCCGATTTAATAATTATTGGCGCCCCGATTTATGCAAATTTTATATCAGCAAAATTAAAAACCTTTTTCGAGCGGTTAAGGCCTATGATATCCGGTAAATACGGATATAATTCTCACGGGCATTTTTCATGTAAATCCAGAGAAGATGTAAAGTATAATATACTCGTTGTATCTATATGCGGTTTTCCCGAAATAGAAAATTTCGAGCCCGCAAGAATCTTTTTTGAAACACTTTTTGAAAGATTTGAATTTTTTAAAAATGCCGGGGGAATTTTTATTCCTGCGTTTCCATTTATAAAAGATAAAAAACCTGAACTGCTTGACGAAATTAAAAAAGAAATTAAATCTCAAATCAACAAGGTAAAAAAAGGCCAAAAAGCTTTTTTATATAAAGAATGGGTTTCACATCAGGAATACGAAAATTATTTAAAAGAAACGAAGTTTTTTCAGAAATAATTCATAATTCTTTTCGCAAGCATGGAATTTCTTTTTGCAATTTTATTGTTTGAAATTGCCATCTCAAGAGCCTTTTTACTCCCAACGATATTTACCATCTGCTTTCCCCTTGTTACAGCAGTGTACAAAAGATTGCGCTGAAGCATGATATAGTGTGAAGTTAATAAAGGAATAATCACACAAGGAAACTCGCTGCCCTGGCTTTTGTGGATTGAAATGGCATAAGCAAGAGTTATTTCATCAAGGTTGATGAAATCATATGAAACAGTTAAGCCGTTATAGTTTACATAAACTTTTTGATCAAAACCGTCTATTCGTTCTATTATGCCCATATCTCCGTTAAAAACGTTTTTATCATAATTATTTTTTATCTGCATTACTTTATCCCCCGTTTTAAACATTCTGCTGCCACGGTAAAGTTCATCTTTTGATTTATTTAACTCTTTCTGCAGAACCGCATTTAAATTGTTTACTCCGGCAATACCTTTATTCATTGGAGCCAAAACTTGTATATCCGTATACGGATTAAACCCGAATTTATTAGGAATCCGTTTTGTATATATTTCCGAAACTATTTCCGCTGCCTCTTCAGGATTATCCGTTTCAATAAAGAAAAAATCAGACTTAATATTATTATCTGTTACCGGTACTTCTCCGTTATTTATTTTATGCGAATTTATTATTATTCTGCTATGTTCCTGCTGACGAAAAATTTCTTTTAAGTATACTACAGCAATATTATCGCAGTTTATTAAATCCTTTAAAACATTACCTGAACCCACGCTGGGTAACTGATCAACATCACCGATAAATATTAATTTGGTATTTTGTTTAATTGCATCGAGCAAAGATGAAAAAAGCTGAACGTCAATCATTGAGGATTCATCAACAACGAGTATATCCGCAATAACCGGATTGTTAAAATTTTTCTCAAACCGGTTTTTATGAGGGTTGAACTCAAGCAGACGGTGAATTGTTTTAGCCGGGAATCCGGTTGATTCAGTCATGCGCTTTGCAGCCCTTCCCGTAGGCGCGCAAAGAGTAATTTTTAAATTACGCTTTTTAAGTAAATGAATAATGCTGTTTATTATTGTAGTTTTTCCCGTTCCAGGGCCGCCGGTTATAATAGTAATTTTTTCGTTCAGCACCGTTTCGATTGCTTTTTTCTGCCCTGCTGACAATTCAATATTCAAAGCATTTTTAATCTGCTCAATCTCATTTTCAAACCCCATGTTTAGATCCAGTTTTGATTTTTCAATGAATGAACTTACCCGTTTTGCGCAGTAAGTTTCAGCATTATACAAATAATTTACATAAACGCATTTATTTCCGTTGTCCGGTTCTATAATAATTTCCTTTGAGTTTTCAAGCTCTGTCAATGCATCATCAGCCAATTTTTTATCTATCTCAAGCTGCTTGACAACTTGCTGTAATAATTCTTTATAATAAAGAAAAACGTGGCCTGATAGGGATGCTTTTCGAAGAACGAATGAAATGCCGGCTTTAGCCCTGATAATAGAATTTTTAGGTATTCCCAGATTTTCTGCGATCTTATCAGCAATCATGAAACCTATACCGAAAATATCCGTTGATAGCCTATAAGGGTTATTTCTAACAATTTCTATTGAATCCCTGCCGTATTTTTTATAAATCTTAACAGAATAAGCAGAACTAATATTATAACTTTGTAAAAATATCATAACATCGCGTATCTCTTTTTGCTCTACCCATGCATCTACAATGCGGTCAACCGTAACTTTTCCAATACCTGGAACTTTTCTTAATTTTGCAGGATGATTATCAATTATCTCCAAAGTATCTTTTTTATAATAATTAACTATTTTTTCCGCTGTTTTCGGCCCTATTCCTTTTATTAATCCGCTTCCAAGATATTTTTTTATTCCTGTAATAGTATTGGGAGTGATTGATTTATATTCTTTTACGTTTAACTGCCTTCCGAATTTGTTATGCGTTTTCCATTCTCCGGTTACTCTTAGGGTCTCACCAATGTTAACGGATAAAAGATTTCCAACTATTGTTATACTTTTTTGTTCCTCTTCCACAAGCAATTCAGCAACGATATACGCGTTTTCCATATTTGAAAAAATAATCTTTTCAAGAGTTCCTGTTATTGTGTACATAAATACCTTTTAAATTAAGTATATTTAATAATAACTGATTTTCATATTACATTAAAGAAAACGGATATAGTTTTTTAAAATGAGCAACGGAAAAAAACAAGAAAAATTAGATTACAGTCAAAGCTATAACTGAATTGACAAGATTAAAGATAGCCAAGGAATAGTTTTTAATCAGGAGCAATCTAATATTGAACTAATTAAAAACGGAACAAAAATTCTAAGTTTTAAATTTCCGTTTTTGTTTTTAAAACCAGAAATTAATGAAAATATACAAACGTATTTTCTTAAACTGCAGGAAGCCCCCCCACCCTATCTTATTTTATTAATTCAAGCAGAAAGCGCGTCTTATGCTTTTTGTGAACTTGGGAATATAATTGAACATAAAGTAAATAGAGCGTATACAGTCAGAAAAAAACAGGGTAAATCTCAAGAAAAACATTTACGGCAAAAGGGGAAATCAAGGCTTGGGTCAAGAATCCGGTTGCAGCAAAGTGAAAAGTTTTATAAAGCAATTAATCAAAACCTTCAGAAATGGGAATTTATTATTCCGTCCGCGGAATACGTTTTTTATCACGCTGATGTTAGGGTATTGCATTCTTTTTTTGAAATAAACCAAAATTGTATAATACAAAAAAATGACCGAAGGCTTAGTAAACTGCCTTTTGATGTAAAAAGGCCTAATTATGACGAACTAAACCGGATTAACTATCTTATGAATACCGGGCATTTAACTATATTTGATGAAAGTTTAAATATTCATGATTTTTTATAATAAAAAAAGGAATTAAGATATGTTCATAAAAGCATTATTAGCTCTATTAATTTTACCCGGCTCTCTAGGTCTAATATTGCCCCTTACAATGAGTTATATTAAAGGTTTGAAACCTGTGTGTATTATCCCCGGAATAATATTTATATTAATTGGCATATTTATAGTATTTCTTTGCGCAAAAGATTTTTACGTTAAGGGCAAAGGCACTCTCGCGCCATGGAGTCCTCCTAAAAAACTCGTTAGTATAGGATTATACAGGTATACCAGAAACCCAATGTATATCGGAGTGATAATCTTAGTTTTAGGATTTACAGTGTTTTTTCTTTCAAGGGTTTTATTAATTTATTTATCCGGTTTAATTATCGGATTTCATTTACGAGTTGTTTTTTATGAAGAACCACAATTAAAAAAACTTTTTGGTAAGGAATGGGATGATTATAAAGCAAAAAACTCAAGGTGGTTAATAAAATTTAAAAAATAAGTTTTTCTACACATTGCATCTTTGAGAATGATACATAAAAACAGTAAAATCATTATCAAGATAGTCATGCCTGTATGAAATATACGGTGTCAATTTCGAACAATAAGATAAAATTTCAATAGGGTTATAATTGTAAAGAATGTCTTCTTTTAATCTTGCGTTTTTGCTTAAAAGGTTAAAACCCAAACCTACCCGTGAATGAGAAAACAGTTTTTTTATGGCTTTTCTAACGAGTTCTTCCATATCGCCAATTACAACGTTTAATGCTCCGCAGCATATTACATAGTCATATTTTTTTCTGGGATTAAAAGTTAATAGATCACCCTGCATAAAATCTGCTTTGGGAAACTTTTTACAAGCCTGCTCTACAAAATCTTCCAATACCTCTACACCGAGATATTCAAAATTTTCATAACCCCGCTCTTCAAGATATCCGTATAAATCCCCTAAACCCGCGCCAACATCGAGAATTGACTTTTTGTTCAGGTCTCCGATGGTAGAAAAAATATCATACCGCAAGTATTGTGAATTCTGATTTCGCCAATGCAATGCTTCCGCATTATCCGGGCCAAATATATCTAACATTCTTTTAAACAACGCGTTGGATTTATCAATATTAAAGCTCAATTTAAATACTCCGGTTTTTAGTGAATTTTAGAATAGCCGGCCAATTTTATACATCAAAAACTTAATTGACTGAGCTAATTTGCCTGCCTCATGTTTTACATGGGAAAGTAAACTTTCATGATGAATTTCAATATATTCAGCAAGTTTTTTTATTTCTCCGTGGTCAAGCCACACGCTATTACAGTCTGTACACACATCAATAATAATATCGCTTTTCCATGAAAAATTATGCTGTTCCATTTTTTTCCCGCATTCAGGACACTTTTTCTTGGTTTTATTCTGCTCATTATATTCTTTATAGTCAGGGTCATCAATAATATCTGCGTATTTTTCAGGTTCTGAAGTTAGTTCATTAAACATGTATTCTTTAACGTAAAAAGAACCGCAGCCATTGCATTTCATCAATATTATATCTTCATAATCAATCTTTTCAAAAGTTCCGGCACAATAAGTACATTTCATAGTTAATCCTTTCCGTTGTTTATATATTTATTTTTCGTAAGCAACTACACGTCTTCTAAAAAGTTCCGGCCTTGTTCTAAATATTTTTAAAGCTTTTTGTAGCTGAATATCCCAGTCAAGGTTATATACCGGAGGCATTTCAGTTTTATGTACTTCATTATAAATCATCTTTGCAAGTAAACGCAAGGGAACGGGTAAATTTTGTTTCACAAGCCTTTTATGAAACGCAATAATTTGATATTTTTTCGGTTTGCGAATTCGGCGTAAATATTTTTTTACAAGTTTCCTTTTGGCAACTATTCTTTGAGCAAGGATTTGTTCCAAAGTGTAATCTTTAGTTTTTACTTTGAAATCAGGTTTTATTCCCTTTTTATGAATTAAACGCCCGGCAGCAGTATAGTAATACGCTGTAGTTAATTTAAGGCCGAATTCTTCATCTCCGCTTGCAAGTTGGATAACCCGCTGGACACTGCCTTTGCCGTAACTTTTCACTCCTATTACAACACCCCGGTTCGTATCCTGAATAGCGCCGGCAACGATTTCAGATGCTGATGCGCTTCCCTGATTGATTAATACAATTACAGGAGTTCGTTTACACGCTGTATTAAAATAATGTGCATAAAAAACCTGGTCATCAATACTGATTCTGCCTTTTGAAGAAACTATCCTTCCTTTTGAAATAAACAAATCAACAATATCAGCAGCTTTGCCCAGATATCCTCCGGGATTATTTCTTAAATCAAGAACAAGTTTTTTCATTCCTCTTTTGTATAAACGTTTTAACGCTTTCCTCATATCAACTACAACGTTTCGTTGAAATTGAATAATTCTAATATACCCCGTTCTAGAGTTAATCATATCATATCGTATTGAAGGGATTCTAATTACGTCTCTTGTAATGGTTACATCAAAAGGTTTAGACGCGCCCTGGCGTAAAATCGTAATTTTAACTTTAGTTCCTCTTTTTCCACGCAATTTGGTTACTGCTTCTGTTAAAGTAATTCCTTTAGTAGATTTTCCTTCAATTTTATAAATAACGTCATTGGGCTGTAGACCTTCTTTCCATGCAGGTGAGCCTTCAATCGGGGCTATAACCGTGAGCATATCATTTCTAATGCCAATGTGAATGCCCAGGCCTTCAAATTTTCCGTCAAGACTTTCTCTTAATTCTTTCCATACCTTTGGGGAAAGAAAAGAAGTATGCTGATCCCCAAGACTTTTTAATAGTCCTTCGATTGCTCCAAAATATAATCTTTTGGGCAAAGTTTTTTTTGAATCAACATAATTGTTGCGCACTAACTTTAATGTTTGTTCAAAAATTCTTCCATATAGAAACATATTACTCGTTCTGCTGGATGACATGGTTTTAGTAAAGTAGAGCGAAGAAAATATTACTACTATTACTATTAAAATTGACATCCATATATATCTTTCTTTTGTTCTCATTTTTTTCGTTACCTTTGGTTAATTTATTTCCGTAATCATAAGTATAAAATCTAGTTAAAATAATGTCAAGCGCTTACTAAAAACACCGTATTTTCTTGACATTATAGCATTTAAACGCTATAATAATTAGTAACACTAAGGTAAAAAAAAGAAATCATAAAAAAGGATTTTTTATGGTAGTTGGAGACGTAAAAAACAGCGTAACTGATATTTATCTAACGCAAATGAGAAACAAGCAAAGAAAGATTCGTGAAAGCCTTGAAAAAGGGGAAAATCTTAAAGCGAACTTTAAACGCGTTGCTAATAACCTATCTTCAAAATACATGAGTTCCGGCGTTATGAGCGAGTTTGCTAAAAATTACAGGTTGGCAGCATCTGCGTATGAAAAAGCATATTCATGGAACCCTTCAAATTTCAAAGCTATTCAACGTGCTGCTTCAATGGTTAATCTTCTTGCTTAATGCTCTATAATTAGTTTGATTATTGTGTTTTTGAATCTAAAAGTTTTTAAATTATTTCGACTTGTCTTTTCCGGTTTCCTCGGATATTAACTCTCCCATACGGTGAAATAAAGTATACATTGCTGTTAAACTGTTTTTCGTTATTTCATATAACTTATCAGTATCTTCTTTTTCAAGTTTGAGGCCGAAAAACCCTTCAAAACTTCCAATTTCAGGAAATTCAAATTCACTTCCAGAATTTCCATTTCCTTTTTCCGTTCCAGATGCTTTAAAACAACTGTCAGGATTTATATTCTTTAAAACGGTTTTAAACAAGGTCTGAAAATAGTCCGTCATATTATTAACCTGCTCATCCCGGGCATTTGAACTTTCAGATAACAATGCTTTTAATTTCTGCATTGCATCGTCAATATTTCCTTCACCCTGAGCTTTTACTTCATTTATCAGTTTTTCAGATTTTTTATATAATTCGGAGAGTTTATGCACGGTTTCAAAGTGGCTTTTCTTAATTTTTTCCAGTAAACTATCAAGTTCATGTATGTAACTCATATGATTCCTGCTCAACTTATAATTTATAAAGTTTTATTATATAAACAGCGGGGATTTTTGTCAAATTTTTTCGGCATATGGCGGTATCTATAGGCTATCCATAAATATTATTATTCTTTTATAGATTTTCTCATGCCAAACATTATTTTTCTAAGCACAAAATAGGACAATATTCCGGCTAAAACGTTTGATATGGCAATACCAAAAAATACACCTTTAATCTGAAAGAAATATTTTCCTATCAAAGCAAATGGAACGTAGAAAACAAACATCTGAATAATTGTTAAAACTATTGAATGGATTGGTTTATGCAGCGAATATAATGCAGTCCCGCATAACATATGTATACCCTGCAAACCGTAACAAATGGGAACAATTTTTAAAAATAAATCAATTGTTTTTACAACTTTTGGATCATTATTAAAAACAGGAGCTATTATTTTGCCAGTTAGAAATAAAAGCGCCATGATAAATAACCCATAAAGAAAAATGAAAACCGAACTAAGTTTTATACCCTTAAAAACCCTGTCATAATTGCCGCTCATCCAGTTCTGGCCGGTAAACGGGTTTATAACAGTCGCAAGAGACATTGGGATTGACAAAGCGAAAAACTCTATTCGCAAACCTACACCAAAACCCGCTACAATTTCTTTGCCATAAGGTGATAATATCGCGGTAATAATACCGATACTTAACGGCATAACTATTCTCGTTCCTGCTGCCGGAATTCCTATAAAAAGAATTTTTTTAAATGACTGCAACACGTTACTTATGTGAGTTTTCTTAAACGTTAAAATTTTCTCCCGTTTTATTAATACATAAAACGAAGCAATCAACGTAAACATACGTGAAAGAACAGTTGCGAGCGCGGCACCGGCAATTTCCATACGCGGGAAAATCCACCAGCCGAAAATAAATATTGGGTCAAAAATAACGTTTAAAACCGAAGCTATAAGCATAATTAAGCCGGGCACTTTCATATCCCCTGTACCGCGGATAATATTATTTCCAACCATGGGAACTACAACGAATATCATTCCAGGATACCAAATATACATATAACGTTTTATATGAGGGATTATTTCATTGCTTGCTCCCAACAACCGGAATAATGGTTCTATGGTAAACATTCCAATAATTATAAAAACTATGACAAACAGCCAGCCTAATAGTATACTGTCCGTTGCCAGCCTCCGGACATAAGTCATATCACCGCTGCCAATGGCACGGGATATTACAGCAGACGTCCCTATACCAATACCAAGCGCAATTGAACTTATTATAAAAACAACGGGCAATGTAAAACTCATTGCCGCTAAAGCAACAGTACCGAGTTCACCTACAAAATAAGTATCAACAATGTTGAATCCAACCATGCTCAAAATACCGAAAAACATGGGAACGGTTTGATGAAATAACGTTTTACCCACACTACCCGTTGTCAATCTCGCTGTTTTACCTTGCTGTTTTATTGTGTTCAACATTCTTCCTCATTACTATATAGTAAAGTAAAAAGTTAGTTCAAAATATTCTTATTCACAAAATAAAAATAAAAAATATCCATTACTGTTAAATAAACCCGTTGTTTTAGTTGATTATTATGAAAATCAAAAACAAACCGAGGATTAAATGAAAAGCGGAAAAATTTCAAACTGGATCTATAACTATTCAGTAGGTATAGATTTCCTGAATAAACGTGTAATGGAAATTAGAGCATTAGAATTCAGTAAAGTTAAAGCAGACCGGCTTATTATTGAACAGTATTACATTATTTAAAAAAACTAGGTTCGCTTGTGAATATTCATAGGCAAAAAAAACTTAATGCGGTTTACCGGCAAAACATGGAACAGTATCAGACGAGAGATCAAAAGTTAACCTTTTCTGATTACTGCCGTCCGCGTTCATTATATAAATATCGAAACTTAAGTAATTACGAGAAAAAACGATTTTATTTCCGTCAGGCGAAAACGAAGGAAAGATATCCGTAGGAGTTCCGCTTGTAATTTTTTTTTGTCCGCCGCCGTCTGAGTTCATAATCCAAATTGCGTCGTCTCTAGTAAAAACAATTTTTGTTCCGTCAGGTGAAAAAGAAGGATAATCAAGGGTGGATGTACTAAAAGTAAGGCGTTTTACCCCGCTGCCGTCTGAGTTCATTACGTGTACATCGTTTATTATCCCAATAATTCTTAAAAAAACAATTTTGCTTCCGTCAGGAGAAAACGAAGGATGACGGTCAGTAGTTGTATTATCCGTTAATTTTTGTATATTGCTCCCATCCAAATTCATCGTATATATTTCTTTGTCTCCATCATTATTTACAAAAGCAATCTTTTTTCCGTCAGGTGAAAAAGTCGGGTCCTCAGCACTTTGGTTATATGTTAGCCGCTTTACATCCGAGCCGTTAGAGTTTATAATAAATAAATCTGCTCCCGATGGCCAAGGATAATCTATTACAAACACGATTTTGCTTCCATCCGGGGATGATGATAAAGTGCGAACAGGGTCGCTTGCAGTATATACAACTCGTTCTTCAGAACCGTCCGGATTTATAGAACATATTTCTTTAACTTTTATAAAATAAATTTTACCGCACTGTGATAAATCCGGTGAAATACACGTGGAATTACAAAAAACAAAGAAGATAAAAAAACTCCATGCTATTTTTACGCTTTTAATTATACTGACCATAACTTAAAAATCACTCCATAAAAACATTATAGCATATTAAAAAAAAAATACATAAAAAAATCTTTTTGTAAATAAAAATTAAAATAAATTTTTATATTTTCCGCTTTATAACGTTAATGTTCTTAGGATTATTCGTTCCCAGTTTCAACTCCGCGCCCGCAGCAATGTGTTTGCTTCTATTCATAATTGAACTCATGCCCTTTTTACGCCGGATATCTTCAAGCCATAAAAGCCCAACAGTATCTATTGCTATAGGGTCAGTGCTTACACCAATGGTTTTAGTTAACATTCCGGGATAACCGCCAGGGCCGCCGCGGAAAACACAGGATAACGCGTCCAATACAACGAGTTTAGTTTTATCCTTAATAACAGGATGCGCGTTTAACTTGGCCGCATAAGGTGAGCAATAATTATCGTGAAAAGCCGAAGGGTTGTTAAAAGAACCGTAATGATTTTTTAAAGCTAAAGTAACACCCGCGTCACTGTGATTTTTTAAGACAGGCACGTTGATTATATAATCACACATTTTTGATAGAACTTTTGAAAAATGCGGTGTGCCTATAAAAAGCCCTTCACGCAGAGGAATAACAAAAGATTTATCATAGCCCGGATTATAACCCGGATTCGACGTGCCGAAACAACGTACACGGTTATTCTTTCTATAATTCAATCTATATCGTTGTCGCCGCAGTTCCCACGCGCTTCGTTCAAAAATAATAATATCATTGGGTTTTACTCCCCAGCGGATTAAAGAATTAGCTATTTCATAAACAAGTTCTTTATGAGATGAACAATGAGGGTTTAAACACGTTAACTTAAACGCGATAACCTGCCCTGCTTTATAATTAGGGAAAACTTTATCCCATGCGGCTTTAACACTCGATGTATTCATGCCGAGCTTAAGGGATTCTTCAAACATAGGGCGCATAACACGCCTGTTTACCCTGCGTACAGAATACATTGAACTTTTATGCGTTACCAATGAAACCCTGCTTTTAATATTACTGTCAACAATACGCCAGCCCGTTTCTTTTGCCATTAACTTGCTTAAAAAAGGAGACCCTAGAAGAGTTGCCCCGCCAACAAAAGCGCCTTTTAAAAAATGACGCCTCTCTATGGATTCTTTTTCAAGACTATTATTTAAACCTTCAAATAAATTTTCAAACATTATTCCACCTTTATAAATCTTTTGCGCATCTAAAACCAATCGCGGAAAAACTGATATGCGGTTTAACCGCATGCCTTGCCTGTCTTCTGGACCTGTCAGCGAAAAATAAATAACATCCGCCCTTTACAACGAGAAAACTTCCATCCATGTTCGGGCATTTTTTCCGTTTCCCCGGGTAAGGTAAAAACTTGCTTTTTGTCCATTCCATAACATTACCCGTCATATCGTAAAGTCCGTAACCATTTGGCCTATAACGTTTTACCCTAACACTGGTCTTTCTTCTTGAATCCCAAAGAGCAGCCGCCCTTCTATTCCATCGGTTGCCGTAATCATATACATATCTTCTAGGTCCGCCGGCAGCGTATTCCCATTCCTGTTCCGTTGGAAGCCTTTTTCCCGCCCATTTCGCGTAAGCTTCAGCATCCACATACGTTACATTAACTACGGGATGGTTTTTATACCCGCGTTTAAATGCGCTTTTCCAGGAGCCTATAGCAGTGTAACCCGTTGCTTTTACAAACTTTCTAAACTGAGAAAACGTTACTTCTGTTTCATCCATGTAAAAAGATTTTACACGTACTCTGTGCCGTGGTTTTTCCTCACATTTTCCGTATCTTGAGCCCATTAAAAAACGGCCTCCACGGATTAAACGCATGTATTTGCCGTCTTTTGTTTTTATTCTCCAGCGCCTGGCGCTTAAATTTTGCAACGAACCCATGTAAAGCGCTGTAATTATCAACGTAAAAATTAATAAAACTTTTTTCATATTTAACCCTTTTATTGCTTTTGCTTACAGTAATTTCCTAACACCTAATTTTATTAAAGATAAAATATTTTTCTCGATTTGCATATAAATATATAAAAAACCGTAAGGAAAAATCCCCACGGTTTTAAAATCATGACTGCTCTTTTTAGATAGTATTAATAATTATTTTTCTGCTGTCTTCTTTGCTTTTTTAATAGTTTTCTCTTCAAAGCTTCAATCTTTTTCTTACGCTGTAAAGACGGTTTTTCATAATGAACACGTTTTTTTAGTTCTCTTGAAATGCCATCCCTGTCGCATTTTTTTCTAAACCTTTTAATCGCAGACTCAATGTTTTCATTATCACCGAGTTCTATCATTGTCACGGAACATCACCTCGATACTATAATTTGAAACCAAATAATAATCCGGCTTATTATCCGTGTCAAGCAAATTTAACGAAAAAAAACAAGATAAAATGGATTTTTTTTGTATCCATTGCTTTTAAATCCCCCGGTTTGTTTTGAACAACGTTTTTTAAGAGAAACTGCCCACAGATGGAGAGGGATTCA
>CALGPD010000342.1 GCA_937960625.1 uncultured Spirochaetia bacterium
ATGAGCAAAAAGTTGCTGCTATTTTACGTGAAAAAGGCGGAAAAGAATAATAAATAATTTTGTATATACAGAGTGTTTTAATTAACTTTTATTAAAGATAAACAGGAGAATAGATGTCTAAAATTGATACAAAAGTTAAGATAAAACAACTTGAGTTTAAAAACCCGGTCATAACCGCTTCAGGAACTTTTGGTTACGGTATAGAATTTTTTGAGTTTTACGATGTAAATGAACTTGGAGGAATCGCGCTTAAAGCCGTTACTCCTGAACCAAGATTCGGGAATAATACACCGAGGATTTGCGAGACTGATTCAGGCATGCTTAATGCTATAGGCCTGGCTAATAAAGGCCTGGACTATTTTATTGATAAAATTATCCCTTCTCTATCAAAGATAAATACAAATATAATTGCAAATATAGCTGGAAAAACTTACGAAGATTATGAAAAAGTTGCCGATAAACTAAATGGTGTAAAGCAAATTAACGCTGTTGAGGTTAATATCAGCTGCCCCAACGTTAAACACGGCGGCATTGCTTTCGGGCAGGACCCTAAAACCGCGGCAGAGGTATTAAAACGTGTACGGAAAAAGTATGACGGTGTAATGATTGCCAAACTTTCTCCAAACGTAACCGATATAACAGAATTTGCTAAAGTAGCACAGGACCAGGGCATGGATGCCGTGAGTTTGATTAATACTTTAAAAGGCATGAAAATTGATATTCATAATTTCACTCCGGTATTATCAAATGTTACAGGCGGATTATCCGGCCCCGCGATAAGGCCCGTTGCTGTTAGAATGGTGGCTGAATGCGCAAAACGCGTTGACATTCCAATAATCGGAATGGGCGGTATAATGACTGCCGAACACGCTATAGAGTTCATTCTTGCAGGAGCATCACTTGTGAGTATTGGTACGGCAAATATGGTTAATCCCGTTGCCGCGCTTGAGATAAAAAACGGTATAGAGAATTATTTGAAAGAAAAAGGATTTTCTTCAATAAAAGAGATTACCGGAAAAATAAAGATTTGAGGTTTATAATGAAACGGATTTCACCAGTTTTTTCATTTTTAATAATTTTATCCCTGCTTTTAATCCCATATGGAATGCGCGCGGAAAACCCTGAACAAAGAGTTTTTTCTAAAAAAAATCAAAACCAGACAATAGAAGAAAAAGAAAAAATTATATTCAAAGACGCTTTAAATAACAACGAGTTTAAAGATAAAATTGAAGCCCGAAAATTCAGGGAACGTTTAAGACAGGTACTGCGTGAAATGAACAATGTTAAAAAACGGAAAATCAAGAAAGTAAAAACTAAACCCGTTGTTAAAAAAACTATAAAAAAGAAAATCAAAAAACAAAATATAGTTAAAAAGAAAATTAAAAATCCTAAAAAGGAAAAAATAGAAAAACCCGTTTTATCTTATGGTACTCCGTTTGGAAAATCAAAGAACTCAATAAAATCAATAATGAATCCTATAATTAAACTTTTCGTTCAATATTATACAACAGTTGGTAAAAGGTATCTCGTTAAAGCGTTTAAAAGAATGCAGAAATACTACCCTATTCTGGCTAAAATGCTAAAACAAAACGGATTGCCCATTGAACTCGCTGTATTGCCCGTTATTGAAAGCGGATATAACGAATACGCGCGTTCTTCAAGCGGCGCGTTAGGATTATGGC
>CALGPD010000343.1 GCA_937960625.1 uncultured Spirochaetia bacterium
AGTTCCGCAATTTGTAAAGCGGTTTACCATACTATTCTTAAACCGTGTTTTTCGTATTGTTTAAATTTTGAATCTTTGCTAATCTTAAGGTAATCCTCATAAATTGCCTGCTGGATTAACAGTTTATCAAACGGGGCACCATGGTTATAATTGGCTAATTTATAAAATGATGAGGTTATTTTTTCATCAGGTTTAATCTAATTCTTAGAAGACCTAATTTCAGATAAGTATCTTTTATGGGCAATGAATTTTTGATTATAGCTATACCTATGGCACATGTCAAATATTTATGGGCAAAATCACTCTCTTTAAACATAAACCGTTTTATTTTATCATCATATGAGTAGTTTTTATAAGTTAAGTTGTTTGATGGCTTATGTATCAATATGCGAATATTATATAAAGAATATTTTACTTTATCTAAAATTTTAAAAATGTTTAATAATAGTTTATTTGAATAATTTGAAGGATTGTTATTTTTTATAATCTTACGAATGAATACTTTAAATAATAAATAATCTTTCTTTCTATTAATATGAAAATAAAATATCGGATTAATTGTAAATTTATAAGGTACTCCTGAATTGGAAATGTATTTAGTTTCGATATTAAAACTATGATAATTTATATTTTTAGGGGATAATGAATACATATTATAAGTTAAAAAAATAGTAGTTAAAGTAATCAAATATTTCATTTTAATTTCCCTAGTAACTTACACTCAATGGTTTTGGCATAACTGAGTTTGTTGTCACCTATACCGGATTACTTTCTAAAATATACTATACTTCTTAAAAAAGAAGCAACACCAAAAAAGGAAAAAACATCTAATATTGTACTTAAGACCGAATTAATCTTTCTAAAACAGCGGTAATGCAGCCGCCCGTTAAACAAAATATTTGTATAATCATTTATTTTTTTGTTGAAAAAAATATTTTCTTTATAGAAAATTCAACTATTCAATAAAACAACTGAAAAAAATTCCAGATAAAACCCGTTATAACTCATCAATAACTTTTTGATGGGAAAGAAACTTTTGTAATTTCCTAGAAAAAGAAATAAAATCGACAAAGTCAAGCAGATTACTGTTCCATAGACTTTTGGGCCAGATGGTGGACAGATTCGTACTTAACCATTTTTATGGATGTGTTTTTATCAATGACCGCCTCTAAACAATCAATCAAAACTTCAACCAGATTTCGGTCAGTAGAAGTTTTTAGGATATTTATTTCAGGCACAGAGGAAACAGCCTCTTGTATTTCTAAAATAATTTTTTCAGCCTGGTTCGGTTTTACTTTTCCGTTATAGAGCTTTTTTAAAATACCGGGAAATTTTTTTTCAGCTTCTTTATCTGGAAAAGCCTCTCTAATAATTGTAAAAAAAAGATTTCCAGTGTTCTATGGTGCCAATCTCATCGATGATTCATCCAACCTGAAGTCCAATGTACATGTTATTCATTTAATTCTCCTAACTGCTGTAATTCTATACCCTTTCTCAGGCATCAATCAGTTTTTCCCAATAGGATTTGGATTTTTCATGCTCGCTGAAATAAAATTCCATATACCTGCAGTTTCTACAGATGTATGTGTCAAAGTATGTTGTGGGAGTCCAGTTTTTTTCTATGTTAAGGGCGTATTGGCTTGACCGCTCTCTCTTAAAAATTTTTGTTCCCCCGCATTTGGGGCATTTTCCGTCTTTCATATCGTTATTCCTTTTTAGCAATAAAATTTCTAAAATTTTAATACTTGCATCCTGTTATAAAATTTTTACTTGCAAGAAATCAACCGTAGTATTCATATAAAACCTGTTAAACTAAATTGCTGCTAAATTTTGTTTAGCGTTCGCGATTATACGAAGTTTTTGCGAAACACAGTGGAGAAAAAATTTG
>CALGPD010000344.1 GCA_937960625.1 uncultured Spirochaetia bacterium
TCTCAAACCTGTCCCAGATAATTATATTGTTTTCACTGATGCCCGCGCTTTTTAGTTTTTCAATTAATATATCAACGATTGATTTATGAGAAACCATATTATGCTGCCAGTCAACCGGGTTTATTTTTATTCCCACAACGTCATTAGGGGAGAAAAATGATTTAAATGCTGCAGTAGAATTATTTTTATTAACGAGTTTATTCATTCCCTCTTCAATCATTTCCCGCACAACGGATTTATTATCTTTGTAATTTTTAACCGCGTTTTTATTATAAACTTGATATACAAGGCTTTTATTAAGTTTTGATGAAAATAAATTATTAGCGGGTAGAATTGAACCTAAAGTTAACCCCGTTGTAATGCCCGCGCTTTTTTTAATAAAATCCCTTCTTGTTATTTTTTTCATAATTTAATAAATTACCTTTCTTGTTACATATGCAGTACTAATCAGTCTCCAAGTTTTTCCCGCTTTCATATAATATTTTACTTTCAGAAACATATTTTTATACGCTTTTTTAATTACATCAAACCCTGTCTTACCTGTTAACTTGATTTTCATAATAGTGCCGTTAAAATTTAAATTTTTTTTCTGTCCGCTAAGATGAAAAATTAATAGACGGTTGTTTGTGGTTGTTTTAAAAAATGTTTTAACCGGTATTTGATAATACATGTTCCTTATTGGGATAGTAATATAGGTCTTCCATTTGCTGTTTTGCGTTATTTTGTTTTTGGGTAAAATAGGATACCTTTGTCTTTTTATATTTCGTTTTCCGTTTACTATAAGCATTCTTCCTCTTCTATCCATTGTTAAAGTACCGCCTATTTTCCGGGGGATTATTTTATTGTTATGCATGAAATTTTTTAGTTTCCATTTTATTTTTGCTGTGGCTTTTGCAGATGAAACATGTGTGATTGTGTTTTGAACAATAAATGAAAAAGTGTTTTTTTCCCCATTCCAATTTTTCACTTTCCAATTTTCTTTAATGTTATATTGAGAATTTTTAATAAAATTTAACCGTAATAAGTAACTCTTTGCGTTTACTATACACGGTATTGCAACTAATAAACAGATTGAAATTTTTTTCATATATAACTCCCGAATAATTCATATTATATAGTTTACTTAGTTACGTAACGTAACGTGCAAGAATTTTTTTTATGAGTTATAATTTTTATCTAATTATGATATTCTATCCAGTATTATGGAAGATAAAGATTTTTACTCAAGCGGAGAAATGGCAAAAATATGCGGAATTTCTCTCAGAACGGTAAGGTATTATGATGAAATAGGCCTTGTAGTACCAAAGATAAAAGATGAGCATACAAATCATAGATTTTATACCCGTTTTCATATCTGGCAATTTGAGATGATTAAATTATTGAAAGAACTGAACTTTTCTCTTGATGAAATACGTAAGCTTGATTTTAAAAATATTGATTTAACATTTGAAAACTTAAAAACTAAAAAACAACGTAATCTTGAAGAGATTGAAAAACTTAAAAAATCAAATTTAATAATCGACCAATGGATTTATTCTTTAAGTTGGTATAGAGAAAACGTTATACCGGATTTACAAGAAACGCAAAAGATAAAATACATTCCAAGCCGCCGTGTTGCATATTTACGGAAAACCTCTCCTGATACTTTCGAATACAGATTGAAACGGTATAGAGAATTCTATAAACTTACCAATCCGGCTAAACTCAATCTATTCGGCCCTGTGTTATATCTTTATCATTCTGAGAATAAATACGGACAGGATGATGTGGATTATGAGATTTGCCAACAGATAAAACGTGATTATTGTTCAGGGGATGTTTCGATAAGAATTATTCCTGAAGGTGAATACGCTGTATATATTCATCAAGGTACTCACGAAAAGCTGGGTCAGAGCTATTTTTCATTAAGAACGTGGATGCATTTAAAAGGTTATAAAAAAGCCGGCCCTGATATTTTTCAATTTATTTTTAATCAAGGTATGGCTAGAAAAGATGAGGAACTGATTACTGAGATACAAATTAAGGTGACAAAAGATAAGTAATATGATATTATAATTTAGTTTTATGATAAAAAATCCTAGGAGTATATAGTGAAAAAAATTGTAATTTTTATTTTGATTATTTTAATTTCTTTTTCTTTGAAAATAAAACTTACTGCATATGGTAGCTTATATTTGCCCACAAGGGCGGGGAAAGGAATGCCGGGTACTTATCAATTAAAGGCTACCGTTCCATCCTTCTACCAAAGAAGCGGTGTGAAGGCGATGCTATATATTCCGTATTTTAAGGCAAAACGTGCTGGAAAAAGCCCTCTAATTATATATTTTCACGGTACAACGCGTAATCCATATGCATTTATGCGCCCGTGGACGATGAAACACTTTGCTTTTTTAAACCAGTTTACTTTATTAAGCGTTCAAAATATATGGGGGCTTGATACAAGAAACAGGGATACGGCAAGGGCTGTTATGGACAGCATGGACGCAGCGGTTCAAATAACGAAAAAGCTTATTAAGTTAAATTTAGTCAGTCCAAATCTCGTTTTTAGTATAGGATTCTCATCAGGTGGGTTTGCCGCGCTTTGTTCGGCAATATACAGGCCCGATATTTTTCGTGGTTTCGCCAGTATCAAAGGAAATTTTTATAAAGACGTTGCAGAGATAGTTTTAAAGCAGGGGAAAAATGTAAGGCAAAGTTTAGGTTTGCGGAATACAAGAACCGTAAAAAATTTATCCGGTTTCATTGCTTTGGGCGGGGTTAGAGATAGCAGCCGTGTAAGGAGACAGACATCAAAAGCATTTTTATATTTGAACCGTTTGAATGTAAAATATATGTTTAAGAAGTACAACAATGAAGGACATTACATTTCCCGTGCTAACTTTTATGGTTTTTGGAATATGGTTAGAAAAATAATGAATAACAAGCAACCCCGGTATTATAATAATGAAGATGAAACCCAGAGACGGAATGCTGAAGCAGTGAGGCAATATAAACCGTATAATTACAGACGGTAACTGACGTGTTTTAAACCTTAGTGTGTTTAGATTGAATTTTATTTTTTTTGAATTTACTTTATTTCAATTAGGTTTATAATAATGCATCTTACGCGTTTAGGAGTGTTTAAAGTGAAAAACAAAAAAAAATACGTTTTATCATCGTTGGTTTTATCCTTTTTAATGTTAACCTTTTCCCCGGATAAACTTTCGGCAAATCAACCAAATTTTAGAAAACTTTACTTTTTTCAGCACAAGCTGCTTCCCCGTTGGACACACCGCTCACGAGGTAAGTTTTTCAAAGCTTTGATGAATCAAGATTACCGCGTTTTCAACAGAGTTGCGAATAAGTATCTTGGTGAAGAATACACCAGCAAAATTAAGTTTAAAAAGTATGAAAATTTAAACGGTGTATTGATAACTTTTCCTACTCCATTTAAAAGCCCTTTATGCTACTATGTTTTTATTATGAAAAAAGGTGAAGGAAATTATAAGTATTATACTTACGAAAAAACCATGGGTTTTACTAAGGGTGCGGTTGGCGCTTATTGCTGTTGGACAGCGAGCGGCAGGCATAGAACCTTTGGGATTAAAAAGTATAAAGATGCTGAGAGTTTTATCGCGGAGTTTAGCAAGTAAGGTTAAATAATCTTTCACTTAACTATTAATCTGAACCGGGTATAAAGTTGAAAAAGTTTGCATATTCAAAAATTTTAAAAATTGCATCATTTTTGATTATCGTTGCATTATCTTTGTTTATCCCGCGTTCTCACATGGGATATTTAATAAAATTTATTTCTATATTTGTATGCTTAGCCTTGGGCTTTTATATATATAAAACAGATTCCGGTTTATTCGTTTTAGTTCTATTTTTCTTGATAAATATTGTATTCGCGACCCTTTCTTTTTTCATAATCGACACTTATAAGATATATATACCGCAGGCAGGCTATGTATTGTCACTTCTGATTTATATTCCGGTAATTCAAACAAATAAAAAATACAAGGAAAGGATAACGTGGAATAAATCCGGTAAGATTGATAAAGCCGTTGTGTTATTAATTTTTGTAATGACTGTAATATCAGCTGTCTCGTTATATTTATGGGCAGTTTTTATAAAAAAAGATTTGAGCATGTTTAGAATTTATATCCCTAAAGCCCATTATTTAGTATTAATAGCGTATGCATTATTTTTTCCGCTATATAACGCAGTTATAGAGGAGTTTATTTCAAGAGCAGTTCTTTATGACGGGTTTTTTAATCTTTCAGGAAATATTCCTGTTACAATAATATCACAGGCAATGGTTTTCAGTCTCTGGCACTTTTTCGGCTTTCCAGGCGGTGTTGTTGGCGTTGTTATGGTTTTTATATGGTCGTTGTTTCTTGGGTTTATACGATATAAATCAAAAGGAATGCTTGCCCCTCTTGCGGCTCATTTTTTCGCTGATTTATCAATCGTTATTATATTATACTTTCTCATTATGTAAAATCAGGAGTGGTTCATGAAGGAATTAATTATAAGACAGGCTGAACAAATCGATTTTGACAAGTTAATACCAATATACAACGAATTTATTGATTACCACAAACAATTCGGTGAATCTTTTAAGAAGGTTGAAAATGCTGCGGATTTGATAAAAAAATATCACGAAAACGAAAATCAAAATGATAATGCGGGTTTATTCGTTGCTTTAATCAACAGCGAGCTTGTCGGTTTTTGTTTTTGTATAGTACAAAATAAACCCCCAGTCTATATTGAAAGTATAATAGGAGAAATCGGCAGCATTGTGGTAAAACAGGAATTTCAACGTCGGGGTATTGGTAAACAGTTATTGAATCTCGCTTTTGAATGGTTTAAATTGAAGGGCATAAAGAGAATAGAAACTCAGTTTGTCATTTCAAATCCAAAATCATCGGCTTTCTGGGCAAAAATGGATTTTACTCCTTTTATAGAGTCAACGTATTTGAACTTGGAGTTATAGTTAAAATAATAGTTTGAGACAGATAAGAAAATTAATCCTCAACTGTATTGCTTTGTACCGGCTCTTTATGTTTGGAATTATCCTTAGATTTTTCTGTATGATTTTCTTCAAATAAAGCCACTTTATTTTCTCCAATGTAAAAACGCGATACTGCGGCTTCAAATTGTGTTGAAATATCTTTTAGTTTTTCCGATACACCGCTAACCTGAGTAGCAGAATCATTAAGGTTTTGTACAATATTAATATTGTTATAAATAGCTTTGTTAATATCTCCCGAAGCCTGAGATAAGCTGTCCGAGTTCTCATCAATATGCTGTATGTTTGTTTGAATCTGTTGAAACGTATCAATAAACTCATCTGAGATAGCAACGATTTCTTCAATAAAACTGAAAACGTTTTTAATGTCTGAAGACTGCTGAACTATGGCGGATAAAACTTTCTGGTTTATCTCGTTGTTTTTATTAACATCGGCGAGGATTTTATCAATTCCCGTTCCGGCTTTTTGTGCAAGCACGTTTGTTTCATCAACTTTTGACGTAATGTTTTTAACGATAAGAGTTATTTCGTTCGCGCTTTTACTAGCATTATAAGCTAGCTTTCTAATTTCAGAAGCAACAACCGCGAAGCCTTTGCCTGCCCCTCCTGCATGTGCTGCTTCAATTGCAGCGTTCATTGCAAGGAGGTTTGTTTGTTCTGTTATATTTTGAATTACGTCAACAACATCAGAGATTTTTTTGGTAAGGTTTGATACTTCGTTTATGCCTGTGAGTGCATTTTTAATCGTGTCATAACCTTCCTGAGCAACTATTTGCAGAGATTTGGATATGGATGAAGAGTTTTCCATAATAGCGAATGATTGTTTTATATTTTCAGCAACCTGTTTGATTGCATCTGCTGACTGGCTTATTTTATTTTTTTGGTTTTCCGCGTTGCTGTACGCGTTTACAACTGTTTCCGCGACTTTGCTTATATCATCGGTTACTTTATTCAACGAGCTGTTTTGTGCGCTTAACATTGCATACTGGCTTTCCACACCGCTTACAATTTTATTAACAACATTTGTCGTATGTTCTGATGATGTATCAATATTTTTTGAAGTTGAATTGATATAAGTGCAGATAACACTCATAAATGAAATAATTTCAGCAAGATTCTGATGAAGAAGTTTTATTGAGTTAAACAGCCTTCCAATTTCGTCTTCTCTTTTAGTATTTTGAACTTCAATGTCAATATTGTTATTTGCAAGTTTTTCCATCATATTAGTTACTTTTTTAATTGGCCTTGTGAAATACGACGCGGAAAATGAAATCAAGGCGAAAATTATAATAATTAATACCGCGATTAATATTATTGCTTGATTAATAGCGTAATTTAAGGAGGAAAAAAAGGCTTTACGCTCAAACATGGTTGCCAATAGATAGTCTTTAAAATTCAAGTTATGAAAAAAAGCGATATATTTTTTACCTTCAAAATCAATTTCATATTGTTTATTTATCTTAAAATATTCATTAGTGCTGAAGCCGTTAATTTGAATAAACTTTAAAAAACCTTTTGGGAACTGTTTTGTTTTTTGTAATGCTTTGTTTTCTTCATCAGTCAGTTTTTTTGTATAAGAATAGATATATTTTTTAACTTGATGCGCAAGAACTATAGATTTTTTATTTACCATAAAATAGTAACCTTGCTTTAGTTTTTGTGCAGTTATAATATTTTGCATTGCGCTTGCTTTTAGTTTAATAACTACAACTCCAATTATATTGCCGCCCTGATAAACCGGGCTTGAGATATAAATGCCTGCTACTTTAGTGGTAACTCCAATAGACAAGTCGGAAACAAAAATCTTCCCTTTCATTGCATTACGGAAATAGTTACGGAAAGAATAGTTTTTACCTAACAGTTTGATATTCGTTGTAGATAAACATTTTCCATTTTTATTTAAAAGATAAACGATTGAGTATGTCTTAGAATTAGCGGATTTTAAATGGTTGAACATTGAATCAACATTTGTTTTTAATTTTTTGTTTTCGTTTAAAAATTGTTTTACAGTACTTGAATAGGATAAAACTTGAACGGTTTTTTTATGTAATAAATAAAAATTGTTAACTTTGGTGGAAATATTTTTTAATATATTTCTTAGGTTTTTTTCTACATTTCCTGATGTAATTCCTTCTAATTGAAAATAGCGTACCAGAACATAACTTCCTAAAGGCAGGATGGATATCAGCATAAATAATAAAAAGAATTTGTAATATAATTTTTTTATCTTCATATTCCCCTACTTAGCTTCATTTTTTACTGTAAACAACTGTATAAAAATAATAAATTCTTATAAAATTTAAAAAGTTACTTAATATATTTTTATAAAAATCTATCTTACTTTACTGATTTAAAAATTATATGTTTAAAAAGTAGATATTTTCTATGGTCAGGCTGCTTAATTTTGAATTAAAAAGTAAGCTTTAAGTTTTTATCCGATCAAAATTTCAAAAAAATAAATTTTTTTTAACTATCCGGATTTATTTTTGTCTAAATAACCGTGAACTAAAAAATAAGAAGATGTTTGATGAGAAAAAAATCCTGCTTTAAGCTAAGCTGGAAATGAAAAAATATACGTTAGAGAGCGTTTTTATAAGCTTACAGAATATGGATAAACATCAAACTGAAAAGTTTTAATTTAAGTGAATAAGATAATACTTTCCTCCAAATAATAACTCTTAACCCGGGACCGGCCCGGGTTTTTTATAGATAATTATTATACAAAACCTTGTTTTATAAAATAATCTGTTTCGTCCACTTCCGGGTTTGTGAAAATTTTCGTTGTTTTGTCATACTCAAAAACCTGGCCTAAATATAAAAATACCGTATAAGAGCTTATCCGCGCTGCAACTCCCATTATATTCGTTGCAACGAGTATGGTGAAATCATTTTTAAGTTCGATTAATAAATCCTCAATTATATATCTTGATATGGGGTCAAGGTCGCTTGTAGGGCAATCCAATAATAATATTTCCGGTTCTTTTGCAATAGCAACAGCGATTGCAAGCCTCTGCCGCTGGCCGTGGCTTAGATTTGTGGTGCTTTCATCAAGGCGTTCTTTAACTTCATCCCAGAGCTTAACTCTTTTCAATATTATTTCAACTTTGCGTAAAATTTCTTTTTCATTTATTATGCCTGAAATGCGTATGCTTGAAGTTATATTAGATAAAATAGATCTTTTTGCAAATTCAACTTTTTGAGGAACATAGCCCATTATTTTTTCAATATCTATTTTTTGAGGCGCTTCCCCTTTTGTCAATATCTGCTGTCCGTTCATGGATATAACACCTTCATGGTGATTCTTAATGAAATGATCATTTGCTCCGGCAATACATTTTAACAATGTACTTTTGCCGCATCCGGAAGGGCCTACAATAGCAGTAATATTATTTTCTGTAATATCTATGGAAATATCATGTAACACTGCAATTTTATCATCATATGAAAAATTAAAATGGTTTAAGGCAAGTTTGATGTTTTCTGACATAAGCGCTTCCCCGGGTAAAAATGAATTCTTTTTTTATATTACATCATAAACTACTAATAAAATACATAAAAGCAATAGGTGAAAATATTTTTTTTAACATTTTCTTAATAATTGTTTCAACTTACTTTTATAAAAATATTAATTGAAGATTAAGTAAAAAATAGTATGAATGTGAATTGTTTTAAAATGAGTGATAAAACAGATAATTTTATAAAGCTAATATGTTTATTATTTCCTTAACAAAATGAGAATGTTTTAGTAATTTTAAATTCGGTGAGGCAATTATTATTCTTAGGAGAGTTAATAATGCCGTTAAGTGTTAGATATAATAAATCAAAAGAAATTAAGACGTTTAAAGATGAGTTAAAGGTTTCCGGATTAAAACTTGATATGTCTCAAAAAAAATCCTGGAATGCCGAACCCAAAAAAGACGTTATTAAATTCGTTGAAAATGATTTATCTTCAAAAGGGCACGTTATAAGTAAAATAGCGTGCAGTATTGCATATGTTGAGCAGGATACATTAATACGGGATTTAGTTCCCGCTTTAAATGCTGATAAAACCATAAAAGAAATCGGCGTGACAGGGCAAAATCACACAGTTGCTGGAATAATTTTACGCATGGAACTTTTGAATTTTTTAAATCAACATTACGGAAAGCAAATCCTAGTAAATAAGACAATAGGCCAGATGCTTGATGATGAATATCTGGCCCAGCTTATAAAAAAGCCGCAGGATTTTCATTTTAAGCGTGACATTTTTTCTATTATTTCCGAGATAACTGAATCTTTGGATACTACTGAGAAAAAACGTTTTCTTTTAACTAAGGAAAAAGATGAATATGCCGGCATATTTACTAACATTGATGTTCTTCTTTATCTATCGCAAATAACGCGGAATGATATTGAACAAGCAGCGGATTTGCAAAAGCGTATTGTACAAGAGAAAATGGAAATAGTAAAAGATCATTTTCATTTTATAGCAACGAGTAAAATGGCAAAAGGAGTGGGCGGAGATTATTATCTTGCCGAACAAATATCTGACGAAAATTGGCTGTTCTCGTTGTGTGACGTATCTGGAAAAGGTGTGTCTGCCGGCCTCGTTACAACGTTATTAGGCGCACTGTTTAATATTTATAATTTTAAGAACGGGTTAAAAAATTTTATAATTGCACTTAATCAATACGTTTATTCTTCTTTTCAAATGGAAAAATATTTAACCGGTTTTTTCGCTTTATTCAATAAAAATTCCGGTAAGCTGACTTTCTACGATATGGGCCATGCATATGTATATATTTTCCGGAATGAAAAAATCTTTAGAATTAAGAGTTCTGAAGACAATATACCATTGGGTTTTAAACCTGACCTTGAACCCGTTGCAAATGGAGTTACTTTACAAAAAAACGACATCCTAATCGTTTTTACAGACGGTTATCAGGAGCAGACAAATACTGAAAACGTTGAATATAATATGCTTACTAGAATAACGGGTTTTATTAAAAAATTACCTTTTAAGCAGGTAATCGAGGCTGTTGAGAAAGACATTGATGATTTTAGGGGAGTTCAGCCGCAGCATGATGATATGACTATGTTTTTGATGAAATTTTTATAAAACTAAAATTGTTAAATTTTATTTTTTTTATATCTTTTTTTTAAAAAATATTTCATAATAAATAAAATAGTTAGTGGAATAAAGTTCCATTATATCATAGGAGAATTTTATGAAAAACAAAATAAAACTTTTTATTTTACCTGTTCTTCTTATTTCTGTTTTGTTTATTACAGAAAGTGCATCTGCTAGAAGACGGGGAGGATACAAACGGCGTTGGAGAAGGTTTAGTTTACGCCGTGCATTGAGCAGCCCAACACTTTATAAACAAGCCGGTATTACATTAGCAACGAGAAATAGAGCATTAGCTGTTTTTAGAAATTTAAGAATTAGAACCAGAGCGATGAGAAAAGATATGCGAAAAGCATACAGAGCAATCAGAGCCGAATATAGGAAAAAAGTTATAAGCCTGGAAGGTATATTAGGTCGAGCCAAATATTTACATAATCAAAATTGGAAAATACGAAAAGCAAGAATCATGGCAAGAGTAAAAGTTCTTAATATGCTCACGTTCGCTCAACGCACAAAACTAAAAGAATTGTATAGAAACCGCAGATATCGCGGGAGACATCACCGGGGGCCTAGAGGTCATCGTGGCCGAGGCGGAATGTAATTTTAATAAAAGATAATATTGACCCCGGAGATATCAACCCCGGGGTTTTTTATTTTTAGTATTTTGCAAAATATTAACCCAGCCTTTAATTTCGATTTTAAGTATTCATCTGTATTTTTTTTATAAAAAGCTTGAAGTTTATTTCCTTTTTTTTTATAATAAAAGTAAAATTTGTAAAGATAGTGGGAGGTAAGCTATGTCAAAAATGAATCCGGTTATACATTTTGAAATGCCTTATAAAGAAGCTGATAGAATGATAAACTTTTATAGTAAAATATTTGGGTGGGAGCTGAATAAACTTGGCTCTGAGATGGGAAATTATATAATTGCGGCTACTGCTAAGAGCGATATAAGAAATGACGGTTATAAAGGGAGCATTGACGGTGGTTTTTTCCCGTTAGAACCTGCTTCCCCATCAAAACATCCGAGTATTGTTATTGGGGTTGAGAATATAAACGAAAAAATTAAGCAAATAAATGAAATACTTGCAGCAGGGAGTTATAAG
>CALGPD010000345.1 GCA_937960625.1 uncultured Spirochaetia bacterium
TAAATACTCAGGCCTAGCATATTTTCTTGCTCCAGCGCTTACTTGTAGAATTAAAGGCGCGTTTTCCTGTTTCGCGGCATCTACAATGCCCTGTACGATTTCCATATTATTTACATTAAACGCTCCAATCGCATAACCGCCGTTATAAGCTTTGTTAAACATTTCCGTTGAAGTTACTAATGGCATAATTATTCTCCATAAAATTAATATAAAAAAAGACTAATATTATTATTCTGTAAATCAAGTATTTTTTAAATTAATTAAAATAATTTCTGTATGAGGTTTGATATTTTTAATACAGAAAGTTTGTTAAAATATTAAGTAAACACACTTATTTAACATTAATTTTTCAGTTTTAAATTTCGTCTGCTTGACAAATAATTATAAGAATTATACTATGCCGGCATATACTAATTAGGACTTTTATGAAAACATATAGAAATGAGTTTCCCGTTGTTAATAATTTAATTTATTTAAACCATGCCGGAGTATCTCCTATACCTCTTAGGTCAAAAAACAGGATGTGCGAATTTATTACATCAATAAATGAATGGGGGGCAACTGATTTTAACTCAAGAAAAGAAATAATAACGTCTGCCCGGCAAACCGGAGCTGAAATGCTTGGCTGTAAAACAACCGAAGTGGGATTTGTTAAATCTACTACACATGGTATAATTCTATGCGCAAGGGGTGTACCCTTCAAACCCGGTGATAATGTTATAATTCCTGAGAACGAGTTCCCCGCAAATGTTGTTCCATGGCTGGCTTTAAGAAAACACGGTGTAGATATAAGATTTGTGCCAGAAAAACAAAAGCGGATAAGTGTTGATGATATAAAAAACCTTGCTGATAAAAATACAAAAGTGGTTTCAGTTTCATTTGTTGAATTCTCAACTGGTTTTAGAAACGATATTAAAGCAATTTCAGAGTTTTGCCATGATAATAGTATTATATTCGTTGTTGATGCAATACAGGCAACGGGTTTAATTCCATACAACGTAAAAGAACTCGGTGTTGATTTCATGTCAATGGATTCACACAAATGGTTATTAGGCCCTGAAGGTATAGGCTACTTTTACGCTAACGAAGATTCAATAGATAAAATTGAAAATATTTTTGAAGGCTGGTTATCCATGGCTAACTTTCTTGATTTTTTAAATTATGACCAGCCTCGTAAGAAAGACGCTTCAAAGTTTGAAGAAGGGTCGCCTAATTTTATAGGGCTTTGCGGGATGCAGAAATCAAGCGAACTGCTTTTAGAAGCCGGAATAGAAAATATTTATAATCACGTTCAAAAGCTATTGGATTATTTTTCTGAAAAAATTCAAAGTAAAGGTTATGAGATAATTTCGCCCAGAGATTCTGATAGTGAAAGGTCGGGCATTTTATGTTTTAACAAACCCGGAGAATTTATGGAAGAAATATTTAAGAAGTTAAGCAGTAATAATATAATCACTGCATTAAGGAGCGGGGCAATCCGGATATCTCCGCACTTTTACAATACATTGGAAGAAATTGAAACGGTTATTGATTTGCTATAATTAAAATAATTTTGGGGAAGCTATATGATAAACGCGTTTATTCAGATAAAAACTGATGCGAAAAAAAATTTTATTAAAATTGCCAGAGAAATATTAAAAATCAAAGGCATAAGTGAAGTACACACTGTTACGGGTGACTATGATATTTACGCTGTTCTGCGCGCAAAGAATCATGAAGAAATCGCTTCAATTGTAACGGATAAAGTTCATGAAATCAGCGGTATTTTTGATACTAACACGGTGATTGCGTTAAATTCCTATGCTGATTATAATTTTAGTGAGATCTGGGCAACAGAAATCAGTTGATGGTTTAAGATATTCTTTTTTAAAAACAAAGTAAGATTTCAAACAGCAAGTATACATAGGGATAAATCAAGCTTTAATCAAGAATTAAAGCTTTTAGTAAAAGCAATGTTTTTTTAAACGCTGAGGTCGCAGCCAGACTGTGTGAAAACAATTTCATTTTTTTTAATTTTATATCAATACTCTGAAA